>JBCCZW010000023.1:0-15764 GCA_039186805.1 Verrucomicrobiota bacterium | reverse complement strand
CGATAAGTATCGCTATCGCAACAGTTCGCCTAGCGATGCGAATTTCCAGATTCGATATACCAAGGTGGAGACCGATGGCTCGAACGGTTTGGTTTTGGACGCCGAGTGTCGGCAGTCGAGTTTCGCTACCGAGTTTCGGGACCGTTTGAATCGAGATGAGCAGATCGAGTCGGTGAATCTCGAGCGGGTGAGGAGCGATCCTAGCGGAACGAAATTTACGGCGATTCTAAAGTTTCGCCCAGGAGCGTTTATCGAGGAGGAGCCGACGAGCGTAGCTTCTAATGAGTAAGGCGAAGGATAGGAAATTTTATTGGGGAGCGTTTTTAAAGCTTCGGTTCACTCGGATTTCGCTGAGAGAGCAAGGGCTCTTATTGCTGTTTGTCGGGGTGCTCTTGGTTATTTGGCTGTCGGCTCAATTGGATCGGCATGCGGCGATGTTGAATGAGATCGATGTAGCCCATCGCGAGGCAGCAGAGCAGGATTGGACGATCGAACGAGAGGAGATTACTCAGCAAGAGTTTGATGCGTTGATAGCCGAGATCGATCTGGAAGCGCTGCCGTCGAGGGATGAAGTGAATGGCGGTTTGGATGCCTTGCTGCGGAAGTACGGCTTCCAGTTTTCTAGCGACCAGCCCAAGACGGAATCGGGGTCGCCTCTCTCGTTCCATACCTACCAGATGACGATCAGGAAGGCTGCTTTCGATCAATTGGCAAGATTTACCGAAGATATAAAGACGAATTTTTCGTATGTAAGCGTTCGATACATTAAGATGCAAGTGGACCCGAGAAATCACGGCCAGATCGACGCCAGCTTTGAATTAAAATCAATCGAATACACTCAATGAAAATTTGGATACAAAAGACGGTAGCTTGGAGCGCGTTGTGCGTCTTTGCCCTGATGGGAAAGACGGTTTCCACGGCTATCGAAGTGGATGATCCCGACACGATCGTCGAAAGCGCTAAAATTAGAGGAATTCCTTTGATAGATGTTTTGGCTCAAATGGAAAGCCTTACGGGACGGGCTGTGATCCGTCCGACCGCGTTGCCGAACCCTGAGATATACTTCGATATTCCGGAAAATATGACGAAGCAGGAGCTCGTGTTGGCTCTGGAGAGCGTTTTGAGCATCAATGGCATTGGCATCGCCCCGATGGGCGAGAAGTTCATCAAGGTCGTTGCGATTGGGAACATCAGCAAGGAGTCGCCGGAGTTGGTGGTAGGAACTCTTGCGGAACGCGCTCCAAGCAGCCAGGTGGTGAGCAAGATTTTTCGTCTCGAATATTTGGATTCGCAGACTTTTCAGGAGCAGATTCAGCCTTTCTTGAATCCAGGATTCAGTTCGATTATTCCTTTTGAGAATTCCAATGCAGTGATCGTGACCGATACGGTGAGCAATTTGCAGCGTATTGAGTATGTGGTGTCGGAAGTGGATAAACCGAGTCGCTTCAACATCGAGCCGAAGTTCTATCCTTTGCTTTATGCGGAAGCGACTGAAGTGGCTCAGCAAATACAGCGGATGATCGATGATGCGCGTAATCGATTTGGAGAAGGCGGTTCGAACGGACAGAATAACCGTAATACGCGGAATATTGGCAATAATCGAGCTGGGGGCCGACCGGGACCTGGGGGCCAGAATCAAGACGGTCCGCAAGGGCCGACTATCTCAGAAGGGGTGGCGGGTGAAGCGGGGGGGGCGCAAAACGCATTGTTTGGTTCCAGCACGGCGATTTCTTCAGATGAGAGAACTAATCAGGTGATCGTGATTACGGAGCCTTCGAACCATCCCTTTTTCGACGAAATGATAGCGAAATTCGACGTACGGGCTGATCCTGCTACCAATATCGAAGTGATCCGTCTGAAGCATGCGGAGGCTCAGGTGGTTCAATCGATTCTGAGCGAGTTGGTAAGTGGCGAGACTAGCGCGGAGACAAGTGATCGTTCGGCGGCTAACAACAACAGTAACACAAACGCGAATACGAATAACAATCGCACGACGAACAACAATCAGGCTCGGACGGGCAATGCGAATGCGGTGGGACAGAATCGTCCGACGGTGACTGCGTCCGCTACGGGCGAAGAACGCGAGACCCAGTTTAGCAATTTCATGACGATCGTCTCGGACGAGAGAAGCAACTCTTTGATCGTCACGGGGACTAAGTCGGACTTGATTTCGATTCGCGAGTTAGTCGATGAAATCGACGTATTGCTTCCGCAAGTACGAATCGAGGTTGTGATCGTGGACGTGAATCTGTCGGATGACGCTACGCGAGGTTCGGATGTCTTGAGCGCGATTTGGGACGAGACAGTGGCGACGAATGAGGCGAGCGGCTCGGACGCTCAGGTGACTCTTGGAGACTTCAACATCTTAGGATTGGGCCTTGGAGAGACGATTTTCCGAATTCAGGATGGCGAGATTGCAGACCTATTGCTCAATGGCGTATTCACACGAGCTAAAGACAGTTCCGACGTGAAGGTGATTTCGGTCCCGACGATCGTGACCACCCACAATCAGGAAGCGACAATTTCGGTAGGGCAAAGTCAGCCCTACATCAGTAGCACGGACACTTTGGTTGGCGGCACGTCCCGTAGCAATGTTTCGTTTGTGGACGCGAATGTCGAGTTGACGGTAACGCCTTTAATTGGGCCGAATGACGTGATTCAGCTGACGGTAGATCAGACGATCGACGAGATCACTTCGGTAGACGAGACTCTGGGACCGACGGTAGGAAAGCGTTCGGCCAATTCGTTCATCAGCGCTAAGAATGGCGAACTTGTGGTCTTGGGGGGGCTGCAGAGACAAGCTGCTACTGAATCGAAAGCAAGTCCTGCGATCATCGGAGAGCTCCCTTTAATTGGGAGGTTATTTTCCTCGCGCGGGAAGGGCAATATCAAGGCCGAGCTGATGGTCTTCATCAGACCTACAATTGTGAGGGATACTTCCGATGGCAGAGAATTGGCCGAGGAGACCCTGGATGTGAGCGACAACAAGGATGCGATCGATCGTTTCTTGAACACGGGCCGCTTGGATGTAAATTATAAGAAACCGAAAGAAAAGAAAGGCGAGAAAGGCTCTGAAGACAGCAGCTGGGATTCGCGTGAACGTTTGCAGAAGAGATAGGAGAGAATGAAAATGAAGAGCATGCGAATTTTTGTTTTAGCCATTGTTTACTGGGCCATGCCCTTGTCTGCAGTCGCTCAGGGTATTCAGTCGCCTTTCGAGTATCCTAAGGCGAAGCCCAGGACGACGCAGGTGGTCCAGGCGAGCGTTTTAGATAATTACGAGTTCCGCGGGGTCTCGCGCCTAGATGGAGAAACTAAGGTCTTTCTAATGAATTCCAACGAAGGCAAGGGACTTTGGCTGATAGTGGGCGAACGAGATGGAGATAGTGGTATGTTGGCTCGTAATTACGATAGCGACAGAGATTCGATCGTCGTGCAGCACGGTACTAAGACGAAGACTCTTTCCCTCGCCCGGTCGGAAATTACCGCGATCAAGACATCACCGGTTCCGGCTGCCGCGACGACTGCAAAGAACAACCCTCAAGTGAGCCAAGGCGGACCGGAGGTGAGGCGGAGAACGGTGCCGGAATCTGACGAGGAGGTGCGGGCGCGCATGCAGAAGGTGGCGGAAGAGATTCGCAAGCGTCGGCAGATGCGGCGGTCCGTCATCGAAGAAGGGGCGCCAGATAGAAGATAAGGTATGGCTTTGCTGGATACGGAATTTCTTTCGTCGTTCGAATTGGACGAGGAGCAAACCGCGGATTTGCTGGGAACTCGACGCGCGGAGCGTCTAGAGAAGCTATCGCATATGGCGGGCAAGCGGACTTTGGATTTGCTGAATGATTTGGCTCGATCGGAGGAGTTGGAAATCGTCTCTCATGAGAGGTTCGATTTGAGGCGATTGAGGGGGATACCGGTCAGGATTTTGCATGAGTTCCACTGCGTTCCGGTCGGGAGCCTTGAGGAAACGGTTGAAGAAGTTTCGGAGGATCTGGTCGCGGTAGAGCAGGCTGTGGAGACGGATGAGGATTCGCTGGTGCTAGCGACGGCTTGGCCGGTGGACGATGTAATGAATGATTGGGTTTATGCGACTTGCGGCGCGCAGCCGGAGTGGCGTCTCGCTGCGCCGGATCGTATTTCCCAATTCATTACGCAAAACTTGGGTGTCGGCGCCGAGAGTTTAGATGAATCTTTCGATATCGATGAAGACCTGGCAAATGCTCAGGAGGAGGAAGAGGAAGACGAGGACGCGGCGATCATCCGCTTCGTGAATGAGGTCTTCAACCAGGCCATCGAGGATGGGGCGACGGATATCCATTTCGAGCCGCTTGAAGAGAGTTTGAGGATTCGCTACCGAATTGACGGCTTGCTGGTTTCGGTGCCGGTGCCGGAAAATCTCCGTAAGTATCAGGATGCGATCGTTTCGCGTCTGAAGATTATGGCGAAGCTGAATATCTCGGAGCGGCGCTTGCCGCAGGACGGTCGGATCAACCACAAGGTGGGCGATGCTACCTTGGATATTCGTTTATCGACCATGCCTGTAATGTATGGGGAGAGCATCAGCTTGCGTTTGCTGAATAAAAAGAGCACGCCGCTCTCTATGGAGCAACTGGGGATGTCGGTGGATGATCGGGAGAAGATCGAACGAGCGCTCAATTTGCCGCATGGAATCATTTTGGTTACCGGACCGACGGGATCGGGTAAGTCGACGTCTTTGAATGCTTTTATTCGTCACATCAATTCTGAGGACCGCCGGATCATAACGGTTGAAGATCCGGTGGAATACGAAGTGCCAGGAGTGAATCAGATTCAGGTCAAGTCGGAGATTGGCTTCGGATTTCCAGAGGCTTTGCGGCATGTTTTACGTCAGGACCCAAATGTGATTATGGTGGGGGAAATCCGCGACCGCGAAACGGCGGATATCGCGATTCGAGCTTCGCTCACGGGTCACTTGGTATTCAGTACCATTCACACCAATGATGCTCCTGGCGCGATCACTCGTCTGACGGATATGGGTATCGAACCGTTTTTGATCGCTTCATCGGTGGAGATTGTGATGGCTCAGCGTCTGCTGCGACGGATGTGTCAAAACTGCTTCGAGCTTCAGCCTATTGAGCGTTACAAGTTAGAAGATGCATTCAAGGTTTTGGATCTAGATCCATCGCTCTTTGAAGGCGTGACGACCACGCCGGTGCCGCGAGGATGCGATTCGTGTCGAGGACTTGGATACAGAGGTCGAATCGGTATTTACGAGATACTCCGTGTATCGGAGTCAATGCATGACCCGATCGTCAACCGAGCGGCAGCGCCTGTTTTTCGGGAAATAGGCAAGGAAGGCGGTATGGCGACTCTGGGCGAATCCGGTTGGAATTTGGTGAAACGCGAGTTGACGACTTTGGAAGAAGTCGTGAGGACAATTTCGGTTAAAGAAGGGTAGACAAATGGTGAACAGTGAATGCGGAATGGCGAATGAAGGCCGAATGATTGGTGTTGGATTGTCCGCATCTGTATTCAATTCACCATTTCACATCAAAAATTCAACACTTTGGATCGGTGCCCACTTTCAATTATAGCGCTAAGGATTTGAAAGGGGCTGCAGTAAGCGGCGCGCTGGAGGCGGCGAGTCGTAGGGCGGCTTTGCAGAAGCTTTCGGCGAAGAGGTTAAAGCCGGTCTCGGTGAAGGAAGCCGGAGTGAAGGAGAAGAATGAGTCGAAAGGCTTCAGTCTTTCGAAGCTATTGAGTCAAGACCTGGGCGGCGGGCCGTCGGAGAAAAGTTTGAATCGTAAGATTACTTTGCCGTTTCTGCAGAGTTTGCGCGAAATGCTCTCTTGCGGTATCCAGGCGGGGGATGCGGTGCGGATGATGAGTCAACGCCTGAACGATCCGCGCCAGAAGATGTTGGCTAATATGTTGTGGGATGACTTGCGGCAAGGGCGATCGCTTTCCGAGGCCTTTTATAAGGCGCCGAGGGTATTTGACGAAAGTGTGGTCAGCTTGATCGAAGCAGGCGAGGCGACTGGCTCTCTAAATGTGGTTTTGAAGCGGGTGGTCGATAGCATGGAAGAGAGCAATGCGATTAAATCGAAGTTGGTAGCTGCGTTGGCCTACCCGGTCTTTCTGATCATGGTTTCGATCGGTTTAGTGATGCTGTTCCTTTTCATGTTGCTCCCGCAGATCCAGGGCTTGCTGGATTCCTTAGGAGGGGATTTACCGACTTCCACCAAGGTTTTGGTCATGTTTTCCGATCTGCTCCTTTATTATGGCTGGATTGGAGCTTTGGGGTTGGTTGCCGGAATCGTTTTTTTGGTTTCGTGGCGAAAGACGAAGAATGGTCGGATGAGTTTCGACCGAAGCATTCTCCGGTTGCCTTTGATCGGTAGTTTTTTGAGGGATACGCAAGTTCTGAGACTTGCTCAGGTGCAGGCCTTGCTTTTGGAAAATGGGATCACCATGGTTCAAGCGCTGTCGATGACGGAGCGTTCCTTGACGAATATGTCAATGCGGCACTCGTTTTCCGAAGCGAGGGTGAAGGTGGTCGAGGGAGCGACCTTGTCTTCGGCTTTAAAGTCTACGGGCTATTTCGACGAGATGGCTCTGGACATCTTTACGGTGGGCGAGAATACGGGCAATGTAGTTCCTGGCTTAAAACAGCTTGCCCGTCAGTATAGCGAACGAATCGATCGGCTGGTAAAGGCTTTCCTCGGGATCCTGTCGGTTGCCGTTTTGATATTCGTTTGCAGCTTCGTAGCTTTAATTGCGTTTGGAATCGTGTCGGCTGTTTTTCAGCTGAGCTCGACGCTGTAGGGGCTCGCTAGCGAGAAATTCCGTCTTCTTATATTCAGGTTTTGGATACTAACTGGAGTTCTGTACCTATTATATATATGTCTGGATTAGGTAATACGGTCTAAGGTTGAGTCTTGTTTTATCCATTAGGGCGTTTCTTCTGGAAATATTCGCTCTAAATACCTGAGGTGGGAATAGTTAAGAGAATCCTATGAAGGGGGCGAGCAAGCGCAAAACGCATGATTGGAGGGCGATGCCAGGACTACTGCTGATTGGTCTTGCTGCGGGTTGCTTGTCTGGATGCGCGGCGATTCCCTTAAGCGAGCAAGGCTTGGCGGCGAAAAGAAATATGAGCTTTGGCGGTTCTTTGGGAGAGTCTCTGGATAGCTCTGTCGCTTCCCAAATCGAGCCTGGAGCAGATTCTTCGGGCGGAGCTCAAGCTGCGGGGTGTATTGCATGTCGATGAGCTTTGGCGATGGATTTCGGATAGGCTTAGGAGCTAGTTTGGCTTGGTTCCTCTCTAATATTACATTAGGAAATGAATCGTATCCAGATATTGGGGATGAGCTTCGAGGTTTAGAAGTATGGGGAAGCGGGGATCTGATTGAGGATTTCGATGTGGGCGAGGTTTTGATCTTAGACTTCTTCGCTCATTGGTGCGGACCTTGTCTGGAGGTATCTAAGGAGTTGAAGCAGCTGGAGGCCGGTGGGTTTCAGTTGCTGCCGATAAACGTTGAAAGCGTTGGACCTGAGCGTACGGATGCTTTCTTGAATAAGGCTGGAATAGAGAGAGCCTACTTTGACCCGGATGGGAACTTAAGCGCAGCTCTGCTAATTGAGGCGCTGCCTTTCGTAGCTTTAGTCGAGGTACTCGAAGAGGGAGAAGTGGCTGTTCGAAGGATTTACCGACGTTTTCCGGGCTCGGAGACCGTGGCGAAGGATGCGGAGCTATTGCGTGAATCGAACATGTATTCAAATTTTGGTTCCTTTGCAAAAGGAAATGGATTGGGAAGACCGAGTGTTGCGAACTCAGTTAAATCAGGCGCTTATTTTGAGCGGTATTCTTCGAGCGATGTTGAAATAGCGAACACCAAGCTTAGTTTCAACCTGAGTGGACGGTCATGGGAAAGTACCATATCCATTGTGGAGAATGTCTCGGAGCTAAATTACACTCCTTCCGACCGAGATTTGATTGGGATAGCGGAAACTCGATCGGAGTCGATGAGGCAGTTTTCTCTTGATGTAGAGAAAGGGGCGGGCGACGCGTTTAAGGCTTTGTATTCATTGGGAGCTTACGAGGGATTTACTGATTACCGCTCGATTTGGCTGGACGAATTCTACCGGCAGCAGTTCGAGCCAGTGGAAGGTTATGAAGAGGCCGATCCAAAAGGGGTGTCCCTGTCTATCGGAGGTCGCTGGGAGTATGTCCCTGCGACGGCGACGGCAGATTTCATTTTGGGTTATCAGATGGATGAGATTTCCCCTGCGTATGAGGCGGCTCCGTTCGAGCCTTTGAGGAGAGGGACTTCGGATATGGAAACGGCCTTCGCGAGTTTGAACTCTGAGAATCTTGTATCCAGAAAGCTACGAGTCAGGCAGGACCTGCGATTCGCTGAAACGACTAGTCGGTCGTTGAGAACTCAGTATTCGATTAAAGCCAACTATGCGGCGAGCGAGTTATGGGTGGCGCGGTTTGGCTTGGGAAAGACTTGGGAGTCGGGTAGTTTTCGATCAAGCTATTGGGGCGCGTCGGTTGAGCGAGATGTGACGAGGAGCGTTACAGTGGGCGCTTTCGGAAGGCGTTACTGGGATAGCGGGGAGATCAAAGATCCTGAGATTCTCTCGACGGCGGCGCCCGAGCTCGAGACAAGGCGTTGGGGATTGAGTATTGAATGGGTGTGGGAATCGATATCGTTTCGGCTCATGGGAGGAGAGTATCGGACGAGCTATGGCGAGTTGCCGGATATTTCCTTCCAGTTCGAGAACTTGTACCGGAATCGCGATTGGAAATTCGTGAATGCGTCTGGGCTTTTGGAATTTTGAGGAGATTTGCAATGAGGAGATTGGCTGCAGGATTGCTGTTAGGCTTATTGGCGAGAGCTGCGTTTGGCGAATTGGAGGAGGGCGATATCGTGGCGGACTTCACATTGCCGAGGCATGGGTCTCAGGATGAGACCATCAGTCTGTACGATTATGAAGGTCATGTGATCGTGTTGGACTTTTTCGCCTATTGGTGTGGACCTTGTCAGACCTCGTCTCCCACTCTGGAAAAGGATGTCGCCGATTTTTACGCTGAGCGCGGGGGAACGCAGGAGGGAGTGCCTGTGACTGTTTTAGCAGTTAGTATTGATAATAGCAATACAGGGGCAGTCGATTCGTTCGTTGAAAACGCGGGATTGAAGTTGGTCGGCTTGGATCTGAGGAGGAGGGCTTGGAATCAGTTTAGCAAGGGCTACGTGCCGCACTTTGCAGTCGTGAATGGCGTGAAGGATTCGAATTTCGCGCAATGGGAGGTATTGCACACTAACTACGGGTTCAGCGGGGCTAATTTCTATCGGAATGTGGCGGAAACAGTCGTGCCTGGGAACGAAGCCATCCCGAGCGGCTTCGAAGCGTGGGCGTCGCAGAATATCGATGATGCGGGCTCTCGAGGGGCGTTGGCGGATGCCGACGGAGACGGGCTGTCGAATTTATTTGAATACGCCTGTAGTTCAGACCCCGAGGATTCGAAATCGAGAAAGCCTTTGGAGTGCGAATTGGATAAGGAGGGCCGCTATGTTTTCAGATACTGCCGCTCGAAGTCGGCCGAGGGAGTGGAGGAGAGTATCGAATATTCTGATGATATGGTTGAATGGACACCGTTAGGAGCCGAAGAGACGAGTCGCGAGGAGGTGGATCAGGGCGAGTTCGTAGATGTTGAGCTCGCAGTGCCGGGCGCGGAGTCATTGGGGAAGTACTGGAGGCGTACGGTACGCTTGAATCTAGGGTCTTAGTCCTCTCAAATCGTTCGCATTGCATTGAAGGAAACTTCTAGTTGATTCGCTGGATCAAAGCGGTCTAACTCGGGGGCTTTCATTCAAGGGCGTTCGAATGGGACCAAGTTTATCTATAGCGATTCGATTTTTAGTAGCGAAGAAGCGCTCCATGCTTATGAGTTTGGGGGGAATCGCATTCGGCGTCGGCTTCTTCATCGTCACTCAGGCTCAGGTGAGCGGCTTTCAGGAGTTTTTCATAGACACGATTCTGGGGACCGAAGGAGCGATCAAGATTACGGATCGCTATCAGAACACTTTGACGTCGGTGAGCGCATCGACGGCGGAGGGAGGACCTACAGGATTTTTCTACGCCGACAAAGCGAACACGCGCTTTGTAGAGGGAGTCGAGTATCCTGAGGATTTGATCGAGTCCTTGAAGGCGATCGAGAATTTCGAGGCCGCGTCGCCGGTTTTGGTGGGCAACATGAGGATCACCAGTCCCTTGAGAAAGGACTCTGGTCAGATCTATGGAATCGATTTGGATGCTCATCTGGAGGTGACGAATTTGAAAGACCAGATGCGTTTGGGTTCTTTGGAGGAGTTCAGGGGGACGCCTTCTGGGATCGTGATCGGTCAGAGCATGAAGGAATATCTGCAGGCGTCGATTGGGGATTCGCTCATCATCCAAATCCTGGATCAGAAGCGCCGCTATCGCGTGGTTGGCGTTTTCGAGACAGGTGTTTCGGATATTGATGAATCGAGAGTCTTCATGCATTTGCAAGAAGCCCGTTCCTTGATGAAGGAGGCCCACGGCGTAACTTTCGTGCAAGTGCAAGTCAAGGATCGCGACCTCGCTCCATTGGATGCTAGGGCGATTCGCAGGCTAACGAATCACGCGGCTGCTGCTTGGCAAGAACGCGAAAAGAGTTGGTTAGGAGTCTTCAAGGCGCTGCAGATATCTGCTGCAATCACTGTCTCGACGATCATTCTTATATCCGGTCTGGGAATGTTCAACACACTGGTAATGATCGTGATGGAGAAGACGCGCGAGATCGCGATTCTGCGGTCTATGGGATATACTCGCCAAGATATTATGAATGTATTTTTCTTGCAGGGAGCTTTGGTTTTGATCTTGGGGACTGCGATTGGTTTTGGGTTTGGGGCGGGGATCACCTATGGCATATCGAAGATGCGCATTGGCATACGCGGTATTTTCACGGCGGATACTTATATCGTAAATTGGTCGATCATGCATTACGCGTACGCAGCGATTACAGCAACGGTGATTGTCATGTTCGCGAGTTTGGCTCCAGCAAGACGGGCGGCTCGATTAATTCCTGGAGATGTGATAAGGGGGACCTCCACGTGAGCTTGATGGAGGAGACACATACCAAGCAGGTCGCCTTGGAATGCCGCGCTCTGCATAAGCATCTAGGAGAGGGAGAGATGCGCGTTCATGTCTTAAAGGGTGTAGACGTGCAGCTTTATCGCGGAGAGATCAGCGCGGTGGTGGGCCCTTCGGGTTGCGGTAAGAGCACGCTTCTCTATTTGCTCGGCTTACTCGACGAGCAAGAGTCCGGAGAGATCATCGTCGATGATGAGGCGGTGCCTTTGCAGCTCGACGATAAACGGACGGCTTTACGCTGCGAGCATATCGGCTTCGTTTTTCAATTTCATTTTTTGCTGCCGGAATTCACGGCGCTTGAGAATGTGATGCTTCCTATGAAGAAGCTCGGTAAGATAGGGCAAAGCGAAATGGACGAGCGGGCGCGGGGGCTGTTAGGCGATGTGGGGCTTGGAGACAAGACCCATCGATTGCCTTCGCAGCTTTCAGGGGGTGAACAGCAAAGGGTGGCTATCGCCCGTTCTTTGGCCAATCAGCCATCGGTGTTGCTGGCGGACGAACCTACGGGTAACCTTGACGTTAAAAACTCGCTGATGATCTTCGATGCGCTGACCAAGTTGGCCAAGGAGAAGGGTCAAGCGGTGCTCATTGTGACGCACAATCCAGAATTGGCTGAAAAATGCGACCGTATTCTTCGTATGAAGGACGGTTTGTTCGTGAGTTGAAAATCTCTTCGGGCGTTCCGCCTTTCGGCGTCTCAAGATTTCTTTTATCTAGCTATGCTCTCAAATTAAGACGGCTCGTTGGGGTTTAATTTTCTCCCCAGAGGGTCGATGATTGGCGCTTAATCCGCTAGGCTGGTTGCAATAGCGACAGTTTGGGTTATTAGAAAATCGACTCGATAAAAACGCATCGGCTTATAACGCCCAAATACCGGTAACGGACACGATAATTTTTATTTGCTATTTAAGATCGCATGCCTGTACTCCCGAGATTCCTTAAACGACTAACGTTCCTCCAGTGAGTTCCAACAATTCCCGCAAATCATTTGTTTTTGGCGCGGCTGCCGCAATCGTAGCGATCTTCGCCTTGCCGAAACTTCTACTCGCAAAAAAGACCGCTGAGCTACGGCGTCCGCCGTCTAGATCGGCATTCAAAGTGAATAAAGATCCGAGGTCGGTGTCGCGTTGCGATACGGAATTCATTTAGTCGGCGACACTCCGCTAAGAAGCGATAAAACCTATTCGTTATGTCCAAAGTGTTCCCAAAGTGGTCTAACGCGTTGCCGCTTCAGATCGTTATTTTTTTAGCGATTGCAGCCTCGACGGTGGTCCTAGGCATCACGTATTACGCGACGCCCAAATACACGCGGGTAGGCTATGAGCCAACGCAGCCTGTGCCTTACGATCACAGCTTCCACGTGGGCGAACTGGGCTTGGATTGCCGCTATTGCCATAACAATGTAGACAAGTCCGGCCACGCGAACGTCCCTGCAAGTTCCACCTGCATGGCGTGTCATAGCCTGGTGAAGACGGAGAGCGAATTGCTCGAGCCGATCCGCGCGAGCTACGAGTCTGGCGAAGCGGTGCCTTGGATACGTATCCACGAGACTCCGGACTACGTTTATTTCAACCATGCTGTTCACGTGAATCGTGGCGTCTCTTGCGTAGAGTGCCACGGGCGTGTCGATCAGATGGAGGTCGTCAAGCATGCAGAATCTCACTCCATGGGCTTCTGCCTGGACTGTCATCGCAACCCCGAGGAAGTCCTTCGACCTGTGGATAAGGTCTACGATCTCGCTTGGGAACACCCTGGCGGGATTAATGGCCAGATTGAAATGGGCAAGGAACTGAAAGAAAAGTGGAACGTTAATCCTCCTCAAAGCTGCTCTGGCTGCCATCGATGAAACCTTTAAACAACACTCCCACTTCTTCGCAGGCGGATACCGGACCTCGCTACTGGCGAAGTCTAAACGACTTGGCTCAGACTCCTGAATTCCGCGCCCAAGTAGAGAGCGAATTCGGCCCGGGCGCATCGGAGCTTTCCGAGGTAGATCGTCGAAATTTCTTCAAGATCATGGCGGCGTCGTTCGCGATTGGCGGAGTCGGCTTCTCTGGTTGCCGCCGTCCCGAATCGCATATTTTGCCCTATTCCAAGATGCCGGAAAACGTTATTCCGGGTCAGCCGCTGTATTATGCGACGTCTTTCACTTTGCGCGGCGAGAGCGTGCCTATACTCGTCGAGACTCATACGGGTCGCCCGACAAAGATCGAAGGCAATCCCGATTTGGCCGAGTACAATGGAGCAACCTCTTTGAAGTGCCAGGCGTCTACCTTGGATCTTTACGATCCTGAGCGAGCCACGATCAACAAGAAAGACGGAGGGAAGATTTCGAAAGCGGAATCTCTAGATCTGATTGCTCGTTTGAAAGACGAGCTTGGTTCAACCGCAGGGAAAGGCATCGCCTACCTGACCGAGGCATCTAATTCGCCTACCAGGCAGCGTTTGAAGTCGGCTTTTCAAGAAGCCTACCCCGAAGCTAATTGGGTGGAGTATGATGCGGCCGGTTCAAAGAGTCCGGCTAAAGCCGCGGAAATTGTCGCTGGCAAGGGGTTGGAGCCCCGATACGATTTTTCCAAGGCCAAGCGGGTGCTGAGCGTCGAAGGCGACTTCCTAGAAGGCGATCATGGTCACCTCGCGTACGCGAGGCAGTTCATGGATGGCCGTCGTGTTCGGACCAACAAGGATCCGATGAATCGTCTCTACATTGCGGAAAGCAACTTCTCGCTGACGGGGACGATGGCGGACCATCGCAAGCGCCTCGCGACTAGCCAAATGGTTCCTTTCCTGGCGGCGGCCGCTTTGGAGGTTTTGGAAATCGGTGTTGAAGCAGAGAAGTTGAAGCCGGTTCTTACTGAGATCGCTTCCAGTCTAGATCAGAGTACGCGAGAGTGGATTAGGGTATGCATGGAAGACTTGCTTGAGCATAAGGGCGAGTGTTCCGTTTACGTTGGTCAGCAGTTGGGCGTCGAAGCTCAAGCTCTGGGTCTTTTGATCAATGAGAAGCTTGGGAATCTGCGCAGCACCGTGAATTTCGTCGAAGTTGGCGAAAACAAAGCGAACGACATTGCCGAGTTGGCAGCTGATATTTCGAGCGGCAACATACACACTCTGATCATCGCAGGTGGTAATCCCGTCTATAACGCTCCCGCCGATCTTGGCTTCGGCGAACTCATTAAGAGCGTCAATAACGTGGTGCGGCTCGGCTACCAAAACGACGAAACGACCGCTGTCGCGAATTACCACGTAGTCGAATCTCATTATCTGGAAGCCTGGGGCGATGGCCGCACGCACTATGGAACGATCACGGCTCAGCAGCCGATGATTCTTCCGATGTTCGATGGCATTTCCGAAATCGAGTTCTTGGCTCGTCTAATTGGCCTCGAAAATACGGATGGTCATAGCCTTGTGTTCGAAACGCTCGATGCCGGCAAGCGGGCTTTTGACAAGTTCCTTCATGACGGCTTCGTCGAAGGCACCGAGTACAAAACGAATTTCTCCAATGTCGGCGGATTGAACATCATAGACGATCTTGAGAATTATAAAGTGCCGGAAGCGCCGACTGGCGCAGAAAATCTCGAAGCCGTCTTTTTCAACGATTCGAAGATCGACGATGGTCGCTATGCGAATAACGGCTGGCTCCAGGAGTGTCCGGAACCCATGACCAAGTTGACCTGGGATAATGCGGTCATCATAAGCCCGCGTTTGGCCAAGGAGCTAGATATCGTCGCTCCGGATTCCGCAATCCAGGTCGCTCGCAAGAATCCGAATAAGGTGCGCGATGGACGTCAATTCGCTCCGATCGCTGAGGTCACGGTGGGCGAACGCAAGATTAGGGGCGCAATTCACATTCAGCCTGGTCTGGATAACTACACGATTATTCTTCCGCTGGGCTATGGCCGCACGGAAGTCGGTAGAGTCGGACGTAACGGCGCTAGCTTCAATGCGTTTTCGGTAAGGGAAGAAGAAGGTCGGACGTTTGCCACGGGCGTCAAGCTCGAGCTCACTGGAGAGTCTTACCAGCTGGCTTCCACCCAAGAGCACTGGTCGATGGAAGGCCGAGCGATTGTTCGCGAAGCCAACAAATCCACTTACGAGAAGGACAAGGATTGGGTATCCAAGTTGGGCATGGAGTCCCATTCGCCACCGATCTACGGCGAAGATACCGACATGCCCGACCACATCCGCGTTTCGGAAACTCCTCGAGGGAACTCGCAGTACGAGCATCCGAATCTCGATGGCGTTCACCAGTGGGGCATGGTCATCGACCTAAACGTTTGTACCGGTTGCAATGCTTGCGTGGTGGCCTGTCAGGCTGAGAACAATATTCCGATAGTGGGCCGCGACCAGGTGCGGCGCGGACGCGAGATGCACTGGATGCGTTTAGACCGCTACTTCTCATCTTCGGAAGTCGTAAAGGATGGCCAAGGTCACCCGGTCTTGGACGAGGATGGCAAAACTTCGCTTGATTATGCGGCGATCCCTGAGGACCCTCAAGTATCGCTCCAGCCGATCTCCTGCCTCCATTGCGAAACGGCGCCCTGCGAAACGGTTTGTCCTGTTAATGCGACGGCTCACGACGAGGAGGGCATCAATACGAT
>JBCCZW010000022.1:0-15825 GCA_039186805.1 Verrucomicrobiota bacterium | reverse complement strand
TAGATGTTACGGCGTAATTCATCGAAGCGATCGAAGAGCTCGTAGCCTTGCGCCTGCTTTTCAGTCTCGAGATCGTAGTGGAAGCTGAGAGCGCAGTTTCGCGTCTCGTCGCTGAGATAGTCTGCTATGACAGACGCAGCGATTTCGAGCGAGTAGGTCCATTGCGGTAGAAGGCGATCTTCGAAAAGGATTTGCGGAACCGTTTCTCCCATTCGGCGATTATGGAAGGCTGAATTGAAACAAGGCGCAAGCCTTCTGCTTGAATTCGCCTTGAGTCATGGCGCTTCCGACGTTCTGAATTTTCCAGAGAGGGTTTTCTTGAGATAGCGACTGGAAGACGCTGAGACATCTCGGTGTTGCACACTGGGTTTGGCGATGTTCCCTTATGAAATATCCAATTCACGGATACGATTATTTATGTTTGGAGGATTCTCCTCGGTCCTCTTTTGACTGACGATGAATTCAACTTACTGTATTCAGTCCTTTCCTGATGCGGCGGACGAATTTGCTGTGTTGCCATTCGTATGCTCTCCTGGATAAGGGTGCTAGCGGGTTCGCGACGGAGCTCGCAGAATGAAAAAGCCTCCGGCCGATATGAGCGGGAGGCTTTGTCGATAGGACTTAAGGAGGGTTATTTCCGCAGCAGGACTACCCAGTCTTCGGAAGGGTCGGCAGGCGGTTTTCCGAGGTTAACCTTCTTGCCGCCTTTCACGCTTTTTGTGGAGCCTTTTTGGAGTTTGCCGCCTTCGCGCGGGTTGAACCAAGAAACGCTGAATTTGCTTTCGTCTTTACTCAAGTCGAGGTCCGCGCTTCCTCCGTTGGGGAGGTAGATGAGGTAGATCTCGCCTTCCTTCGCGAGGCAGTACTTTGAGTTGTTGCGATTGTCGTTTCCAATCAGCGGATTCAGATTGCGCATGCGGTGGAAAGGGATTCCGTTGTCGCGGAAGAAGTCGAGGGCGATCCCGCAGTATTCCCATGACCGGTCCCGGCTGCGGAAATCTTCCGCTTTGAGATCGTTCTCCAGCATGCGATAGCCGAAGTAGTATTCAACGCCTGCGCCGCCTGCCATGAGGTTGCCCCAGAGCGTGTATTTGCGAATGTCGTGCAGGTCGTAGGTCTTACCCTTATCGCCCGCTTTACCGTCGAAGCCTTTGTATCCAGGATCTGGAGGTACGCCCAGGCCGGCAGGGTTTTGTTCGTCGTTTGCGACTACCCATGGCTTGCCTGCCGCTCGGGAGGCTTCCACCCAGCGGAGGGTTTGGCGGTGGGCTGCGTTCCATGAGTTTTGCAGCGATGCTCCGGTAAGGACGGATTGGGATCCGAGAAGCCTTCGATAGACTTCTTCTTGCTGGGACGGGAATGAGTGGATGACGATATTGTGATCGTAGGGATCGACGTTGAGGATATACTCGGCCATGTCGCGTTGCTCTTCATAAGTCTGAGTATTCTCCTCGCCAAGATTCCAATTTAGGGCGAGGTGGTGGCCGAATCGGGCGATTATTTCGCGTAGGTAGAGTTTCCGCTCTGTGCCAAGGAGCCCACCATCTAGCGATTCCTTAATGATCTTGGGTTGGCGCTTGGCGCCGGCTCTGTTGTCGTCCAGCTCGTTTTCCTGGAGCTTGAAATGAAGATAGAGGCCGACGTTTTGGGCGTGGGAAAAAACGATGTTCCATTGATCGAGCTTGGAGCAATCGAAATGCAGTTTTCCGTTTCGTTCGACATAGGGCCAGATATTATCGCCGTCGCCGCCTGCATTATAAGTAAGGAAAGAGAATGCGTTCACGCCTTTTTCAGCGAGATAGTTGAGGGCTCCGATGATGTTCTTACCTTTGCCTTCTTTCCAGGTGGGATCGCCCGCGTTGAAGTCGCCCGCGTGAGGAGCCCAGCTTTTTATGGGAACGTTGGGCTTCATGGTGATGGTATTGTCGAAATCTTCGAAGGCGAGTATGGTTTCGGGGGCATCGGGTCCTGCCTTCAGGAAGTATTCGCCGGAACCCGCGTGACGAAGGTAGTGACCGCCGACGTATTCGAGGCGTCCCTTGCCTCGGAAATCGTCGCCGCTCTTGTCGGTTTCCGCTATTTCAAATGTGCCGTAGGCACCTTGGTAGGGTTCCACGTATTCGCCCACAGCCGGGTTGATAGCGGCGTCTTCGCCGGAAACGAATGAAACTCTATAGCTCCACTCGCCTGACTTGTCGGGTGATAGGTGAGCGCGCCACTTCGTTCCGAAATCGGCAGAGGTCTCGCCGGCGTCGCCGTCCGCGGCAAAGTATCCAGGAACTGTATACGTGGGAACGCCAGATTCGTGAGCGAAGGTGACCGACATGCGGTAATCGACGAATGGGTTGGGATTGATGTCTTGTTCGTGAGCGAAGGGTCCATCGAGGGTAAGCGTAATGGGGTGCCATTCCTTCAGCTCTCCGGAGATTACAACTGATCCTTCGCCGTCCGCTTGAGGGGGTACTGCCCGATCGGGTCCCGCTTCGATTTCCTCTTGCTCGCGTTGTTCGGTCGTTTGCGCGACGACTTTGCCGGGATCGCCATCGAGGGGCTTGAAGACGAGCTGGGTCCATTTGCCAGAAGAGAAGACTTTGCCGTTGTTGGAGCTCGCTTTGACATTTATGACCAAGGCCTCTCCCTCGTTGACTTCGATTTTCTTGAAAGTGTGGATTTCTTCTTGTCCGTCCGAGCCGCCTTTGGATTGCGTGAAGGAGCCGATGCTTTTGCCGCCGATCGAAATTTCGTAGGTGGACTGACCGCGACCATCGTTGACGGTGTGTAGGGTAATGTCGAAACGACCGTTGCCAACGGGAACGATCGATTCGATCGAGGATTCGGTAGCGCCTTTGCGAAGGACGAGACCGCTGCCGTCCGCCCAAAATTCGGTACCTTGGATGGCGAGGGTTTGGGCTTTTAAGGGATAGCCCGTCATTTGGGCTTGGGCGAATACGGAGGCCCCGATTGCCGAGAGGGCGGCGAGCGCTACGACTCGCTTGAGCGACTTGGTAAGTGTTTTCGCAATGTTCATCATCATCATAAATTTAGAGATTAAGGGAGTACGCGCATCGGGCTTGATTGGGGGCTGAGAGCTGTTTGCGGCAAGCAGACGCGGTTGCTCTTAGGAAGCGCAGAAGTTGTTTTCAGGGATTTTGCTTGGCAAGCATTGGTTGCCCAGAAAGGCGGCTTTTTTTTGATAATCACGTTAAGCCATCAGAATTACGCTCATAATACTCATCATATGAGTTGTTTAGAGGGCGGCTTGGCTGAAAATTTCGATATTTTGACGATGCGATTTGAGTGTTAGAGAAGAGCTTCGATCGATTCTCGCCATTGGCATTGGTACTTTTTAGACCGGCAAATCTACGAAAAAGGCCGCACTTTTCAGAGTGCGACCTGGGTAAATTGGGCTGAGTTTCCGGATGGTCTACTGGATCGTCTTGTTTTGATCGTCGACCGCTTGAATGACCTGATCGAGGAGTGTTTTAAGTTCGGGGTCGCGATTGATCGCGAGGGCGGACTGGATGGGATTGATGGCTTGTTCGTACCGCAGTTCGTCAACCAGCAAGAGGGCTTTGGAAACTAAGCTCGCGTATTTTGCTCCCTCATCTTGGAGGGCGCGGTCTAGGAGAACATGGGCTTCGGCGTTGTTTCCGTCTGCGATCTTTATGTCGGCGAGAGCCAGTAGAGCGCGTCCGTTGAATGGATGAAATTCGAGAGCTTTCTCCAAGGATTCTTCAGCTGACGCCGAGAATCCGTCTTCAGCGGCGAAGCTGCCTTTAACCGAGTAGTAGAAGGATTTGGTGCGATCAGTCCAGTTGTCGGAGACTTCTGTAATGAGCTCGAAGACTTCACGAGCAATTTCCATTTGGTCTTCTGCGATGAGGTAACGAGAAGCTCTGAGAGCAGCCAGATTGTCGACAGGACCTTCTTGTTTCACGGCGGCCACGTAGGTGTCTTTTGCTTGTTCGTACATCCCCTCTTGGAGGTAGATATTGCCGAGTAGTTGGAAGGTGTCTGTGTCGATCGTTCCTAGGCGGCGGGCTATTTCTATGGAGCGAGCGGTTTTTAGCGGCTCGTCGAGCGTGAGGAAGTTGTTGGCTTTGAGCAGCCAGAAATCGACGTTGTCAGGCTCTTTGCGTATCAACTCTTCGAGTACGCCTTGAGCGGCGAGATGCCGCCCGGTCTCGGAGTAGATTTGGGCCATGCCTTCCGCCCAGTCTGCATTGGTAGGATCGTTGATGGTGGCTTGATTGTAGGCGGCCTCTGCGGAACGGTAGTGGCCTGCCTGTAGGTGGCAGTAGGCGAGGAGGCCGTATGTGGTGGCATCTGCAGCTCCATACTTAATGCTTTTCGAAAAGGCTTTAGCAGCTTCCGGGTAGTTGTTTAGTTCATACAATGCGAACCCGAGTCCGTTCCAAGCGCGTTGGAAGCGTTCGAATTTAGAGATGGCGTTCTTGTATTCGGCGACGGACTCTTCGAATTGGCCGTTTTCGAAGTAGAGGTTTCCAAGGGATTGGTTGAAGGCGGCGCTGACTGGGTTGCCTTCGGCGAGCATCTCGGCGAGGAATTTCCGGGCGTAATCTTCGTTTTCCACAATCATGCCCCCGATCTTGTCGAGGATCGCTTTTTCGATCTCGGTGACTTCCGGCTCGATGTTGGAAAGGGCTAGGTAGCTTTCGCGGAAACGTTCTTCCCAGCTGGCTCCGCTGAGGTCGGGACGACTGACTTTTAGCTTCTTTTTGTTGGCGTCAGCGAGTGGAAGCGCCGCGATTGAAAGGGCGAGAAGGGAGAGGATGAGCTTGGGTTTTCTCATATCAGTTCAGGGAGAATGGGCTGGTAGAGCCACGGTTGAATTTGAAAATTTGCTGGACCCAGCAATTGACGGGCTTGCCGTCTCTACGGGCGGGGCGGAAGCGCCAGGTGGTAATGGATTTCTTAGCGATCTCGTGGTATTCGGGGTTGTCGGTGTTTCCGTCCAGGACGCTGATGCGTTCGGCTCGGCCCTTTTCCGTGACGAAATAGAGCATGGTAAGCACGACTTCGTCTCCGCGAAGTCGATACGGTACCTTGGGCTCGGGGTTGTACATCAGGCGTGGCTTTTCGTCTACTTCGCTTCGTTCGAATATGACGACATTGTCGAACTCTCCGACGGATGGGCGCGAAGCCTGGAAACCTCGGTCGAGGTCCATGTTGAGGGCGAGGGAAGCGTTCACCTGTGGATCGAGGGCGACGTTGATGAAGTCGAGAGCGAGTTCGACAGGTTCTTCGTCGTAGGCAAGATCGATGGAGAGGGACTCGATGGAGCGATTTGATTTTGGCGTGGAGGCTTCGTGCTCCGAGACGGGAGCCGGAGGCGGAATGTAGTAGAGTGGTTTCTTTTCTTCTGCGACATCGTCCAGAGTGTAGGTGATGCCGCTGGTGGTGCCGATCAGGAAGAACAATCCTGAAGTGATCAGCAAGCCGCTGAGATGACTCCAGATGGAGTCTCTGCTTTTGATAAACTCTTTGTCGATAGAGGCCATTTATTGATCGCCGAGAATGATGGCTTCGTCGGTTGAAAAGTAGACGTCGGCGCCGGTGACTTTGGCTTCGCCGTATACTTTGGCGAAGATATCGACACTTGCTCGCTTGTCGGCTTGGACGACCACGGTGGCTTGCTTGGAAGCGAGCGCTCGGTGGACGAGGGGGCGGATGGCGGAGAGACTGATTTCCTGGCCTCCGTGGTAGATCCTCTCGTCTGCTCCGATGCCGATGAGCACGCTGTCTTGCTGGAGAGGGACGGAACCCGCGGCTTCGGGCTTATCGACGTCAATGCCGGTTTCCTGTACGAAGACGGTGGTGAGGATGAAGAATATCAGAAGTATGAATACACAGTCGATCATCGGAGACAGGTTAATGTCTACCTTCTCTTCCGCGCTGTCTCTAAGTACGTCTTTAAGCATTTTCGGAGGTGTTGGCTGGGTCTGTGACTAGGATCTTCTTGTCGAGCAGTTCGAGTTCGCGGCGACGGGAAGCGCGTCGTATCCAGTATATGATAAAGATTGCAGGAATGGCGACCGTGAGGCCGGTTTGGGTAGTGACGAGAGATTTCTTCACGCCGTCTACCACGGTGAGGGTGGTTTCATGTCCGGCTCTCATGGTGAGTCCATGAAACATGTCGAGCATCCCGAGTACGGTTCCTAGAAGTCCCAGGAGTGGGGCGGCTACGAGTAGGGCTCCGGTGAATCGGAGTCGGTTGCGGACGAAGTGACGGAACTGCGAGATGACGTCTTCGTATTTCGCCATGAGGATCTCCCACTCAACTTGCGTCTCGTCGTCGGCTCGGGTTCTCGCCAAGTTCTCCAAGCCGCTGCGGTCACGGGCTTCGAGATCGGACAGCTTCACGTTTGAAACGTAGATGAGCAGCGAGATGACGTTATGGTAAAGGATGTAGGATAGGATGAAGAGCACGATCATGATCGCGCCCCCGGCATTGATCGCCTCGTAAAGCGGGAAGTTGTCTCTGAGAAACTCGATCATTAGGCTTCCTTCGCTTCGTCCTTATCGACGGAAACGGCTTTGACGAAATCGAAGGCGATCTGCTCCAGCATCCCAAGTCGAGTTTTGACGAGGCGGGAGAAGAGTCCGTGAAGGATGAGGGTGGGGATGGCGATCACGAGGCCGAGCTCGGTGGTAATGAGAGCTTCCGAGATACCCGATGAAAGGGCCTTTGGCGTTCCGGCGCCGTAAACGGTAATGAGGGCGAAGGTTTTGATGAGACCCACAACCGTACCGAGTAGTCCTAGTAGCGGAGCTGCTGCGGCCGTGATTGCTAGGAAGGGTAGAAAGCGTTCCATCTCCGGTTGTTTTTTCAACACCACCGAGAGCATGGTTTCTTCCAGTAGGACTGCGTTTCGTTTTACGTTTCGCAGCCCGGCTTCGATCATTTCGCCGACTACGCCGGAAATGCCGGAGGCGTCTTCGAGCGCTTTGTCGAGATTGCCTTCTCTTGCAGTGTGGGCGAGTTCCTGCATTTTGGTCGGAGTGGTAACTGAGAAGCGATTGAGATCTAACAACTTGATCAAACTGATGATGGCGGCGATCGAGCCAAGGAGCAGGATCGAGTAGCCAACGTAGCCGCCTTGTTGGATATGCTCGATGAGCGTAGTTTTCGTCTCCTCGATGGCGACATCGTCCCCGAGCGTAGGGTCGTAGGGAACGGCGCCTTGGTTCTGGGTGACGAGATCGACGAGGCCAGGTACCTTTTCAGGCGATACGCCGGCGACTTCCGGTTCTATGGTACCGCCGTGGAAGCGGAGCATGCCGGCGAATTGATTATTGTTATCTACGAAGTAACCTGTAGGCCCCAGCACGGCGACTTTGCCGTTGCGGACTTGGCCTTCTAGATCTATCGCCTTTCCTTCGAAAACGTGTCCGCCGATGACTTCTTCAATGTGGCTTAGACTGAGCTCAATGACTTGGAGTTGGTTGTCGTAGATATCAACGAGCGAGGCGGCGTCGGATCTTGAGGCATCGCGAAGGGTTTGGATTTCTTCGAAGTAGCGTTGGGTTTCCGACAAATGGATACGACTTTCGAATTTCTCTGTGAATTCATCGAGGGAGCGCTTGATGAAGTCGTTTTGGGAGCCGAGGCTTTGAAGGTCTCTGCTGAGTCGCTCGATTTCGGACTTTCCTTCTGCGACAATGGCCCGGTGTATGTCGACTTCCTGCGAAAGCTTCGCGTTTGCGGCTTCAAGTTCGGTCATCTCTCTGATGAGCGGAGTTTTAGCGGCAGAGATTTCCGCTTGGAGTTCCCGGTATTCCTGGAGACCGGAATCGACGAGGCCTTTCATTTCGGCAGCAAGTTCGTTGGCCGACTGAGCGTGCAAGACGTGAGTCGATAGAACCAGGGCTACGGTGGCGGCGATTAGGTTTTTTGCGTGTTTCATTCTGATCGCCATTTCTACTTGATCGTGGACGTCACGGAGACGAGTCGGGGGTTTTCGGACTGCTCATACAGAGCGATAAGACCGGAGATTTGCTCGACTTCAGTGGAAGGGCTCCAGTCCCAACCGTTTTCAGCTGGCGTGAGGACCCACGCTTTGTCTCGCTTGGAGGTGGCTGCGTAGCCGGCGGAGAGTCCCCAATAGAGGATTTCCACGTCGATTTCTCCTCCATTGCCGTCGGGTCTGAGCTCGTGCGATAGGGTGAGCGAGTTGTTGAATTGATCGATTGCGGTGATGGTCGCGATCAGGCTTTGCACGCGAGTTGTCGCGGTGGCTCGTATCTCGTCGCCTGGCTTGGGGAGCTTGTCGAGTTGAGCTTGGACTTCGGAGCGAATCGGCCGGGGAAGACGGGAGGCGAGGGTTCTTAGTCTCTCCTCGATGGCGGGAAGCTTTTGCTCGAGGTGGGCAATGGCTTCTTCGTTTTCGGTGATCGAGTTGGCGACTTTCTCGTAGTTGCTAGTGAACACCCCGCTCGCGGTTTTGTTGGAATCGAGCATCTGTTCCAGAGCGGACTTTCGTGTAGCGAGAACCTTGATACTGCCTTCGAGGAGTTCCTTATCGGTTTTCCAATTGTTCTTTTCGCTCGCGATATTCGATTGGATCTCGATCCAGCGGTCCGTGTCTTGTTCTATGCGAGTGATTTGGTCGTCTTGAGCACGAATCGTCGAGATTGCCGCTATTATCAGTAGCGGCAGCATCGAGAGGCGAGTCAGAGAGCGAGCCTTTGAAGCGATCCTTAGCGTCATAGGTCTATCGAAGGGATGGAGGTTTTGGGTGTAGAAATGGGGGAAGGTTTTCCCTGCTGAGGCTCCTTTGCAAGAGCTTCGATTCGTTTGGCCTATTAAACTCAAAGCTTAAGGGTTCGCAAACGGCAAGGGGCGATTTTGTAAAAAATGTACGAGTCGAACCAGAGCGGGATTGCGCGGATTAAACAAAAGTTCTCGGGGACAACTCAAGGCCATTGGATGCGGAAATTGCGAAAGGCGTTCAAACAAATGCTTATGCTGAACAGCCCCCAAACCGAAATCCGACTTGGATCGGGAGTGAACAATGATTTGAGTTCTCCGAAGCGTCGGATTTTGCTGCCGACGGAGGGTCTGTATGGACGTTGCATATATTTGATGGTTGATTTACGCGTCTCGAAACGGATTCTAGGTGGTTCCGGAGTCCATTGATGGAGGGATTGTTTTTTATGAAGATCATCTCAGTTTTTTGTCTTTCGCTGATCGCTTCCCTAGCGGCAGGTGACGCATTTCCTGGTTGGCAGGGCTTAAGAGTCATTAAGTCGGAAAATGGGGCGTCCAAGATGTTGCCGCTGAATTTGGGAGATGAAGGACGCTCGCTACTGGTCGTTAAGACGCGGCAGTCTCGCCTGGACTTGTACCGTTACACTGGCCGGCAAGCGGTTGAACTAACTCAGGCGGATTATGAGAATCCGAACTACCTGCCGATGGCAGAGGATTTCGAAAAGAGCGAGATCACGCTGGATCGCTTACCCTATTTCGCGATGGCGTACGATCTGAATGGAGACGGCGTTGATGAGATCTTCGTCGTTCAGGGCGACCCGCGAAGGATGATCTGTTTGGAGAAGAACGGTGAGGGTTGGTCCGAGTCGATGAGCTGGGAAATTTCCAACGACAAGATGACGGGCGCGGAACCTGTATTGATCCGTCAGACCAAGAAGGGGCATCAAGCCGTCATCAGCTTGGCGTCGGGCATCCAGCTGCTGGACTTGAAGAGTGGGACGGAGGCTGATTGGCTTCAGCCACGCGAGCGCGAGATCAACCGTCTGCGGTGGTGGCTGGCGGACTTGGATGGAGATGGCGATGATGATCTGATCGAAACCTTGAAGACGGCGGCGAATCCCTTGCGCTGGTACGAGGCGGATGGGGAGAAGCTGCATCCGGCAGTGAACATTTCAGATGACATTACGAATGCGAGAGTCGTGAAGGTGAGAAATGGGCGGGGCAAACCTGAGGTGGTGATGCTTGGCGTTGGGCAGAGCGAGGCGATTTCCTTTTATGAATTAGGAGAAGGCGAAGGGTCGGTTTTCGGCAAAAGGACTTTGCTGCCCCTTAATCAAGTTGCAGAAGGGAAGTGGGCTTCCTTGAGGTTGGAAGGGAAGAATGCGCTGGTAGAACTGGGGAACGACAAGCCGGTTTTGAATCTTTACGAAATGGAGAAGGGATTTTGGAAATTTAGAAAGGCGTTTCCAATTTTGCAGGATGTAGTTAAGATCCTATCTCGTCGCGATAAAGCGAATACGCTGTTGTTCGAGGTCGATGGCGAGAACGACCTGTACGAGAGTCGTTGGGAATCGGGGCGTTTTACTTTTCCGAAGTCTTTGGGGGATCCCGATGCGGATCAGGATAAGGCGACTTTGCTTGGTTTCGACCAATTTGGAGACGATATTTGGTGGGCGCGTCAGGAGGGTAAGCGGATTGTATTGAAAGTCTGGGGACTGAAGGATGACTCTCCAAGAGAGGTCGTCTTCGATGAAGTTTCGGGGGATTTCGAATCTGCTGTTTGGCTAGGAGGCGAGGAGTTGCTGGTTAAGAAGAAGTTTTCCAAGACCTTGCAGTTTTGTCGACTTGAGGAAGGGAAGACCGTTCTGAAAACGAGCCGCTTGAAGAGTTCCGAGCTGGATCGACTGATTTGGCAAGACGGAGTCTTTTACATGAAGGACGACGGAGTGGTACAGAAACTCGGCAAGAGTTTAGAGATCGTCGATCAGATAATGCTGGAGGGGGATAGCGATATAGGTTCTTTCACAATTGTGGATGGGAAGACGATTTACGCCTTGGATTCAACGGGAGAGCAAGTGCATCGCTTGGTCGCGGATAAGTCGGGCATTTATTCTGGCAATTCGAAGATCGAAGTTCCGTATTCATTTCGTATATACAGGGATCCGGTTTTGGGATTTGCATTGGCCAGCGGAAATTCGATTAATATCCCTCAAGAAGGTCGTCCTACCAATCTGGTAATGGGTTCTCGCGTCGATCCCAACGCGGATGCGGTTAGGGAATTCGAGAAGCGCAGGGTCAACAACATTTTCGTAGTGGATATCGATGGCGATGGCATCGATGAGGTGGCTGCTGTGGACTATGGTCGGCATGAGATAACGATTTACAGAGGCTCCGAGGAGAATCTGAAAGAGGTGATCTCATGGAAGGTTTATGACGATGGAAAGTATCCATACGGACAAGACAATCGTCAGCAGAACAACTCGAATCCCTATCGGATGCTGTCGTTCGATTTGGACGGGGATGAAGAGCAGGATCTCGTTCTGGCCTGCCACGACCGCATACTAATTTATCTCGCTAAGGAGGCTAAAGACTCATGAAACGATTCAGTATTTCACTCTTTTGCGCCGTGTGGGGCGCGACGCTGCTCAATGCAGCCAGTTTTGATCGCTTGAAGTTCGACAACGGTATTGAGATTGTCGCTGAGATCTTGAAGCAGGACGATCATCACGTGGTGGTCGATTTGGGTTTCGATATTATACGAGTTCCTGCCAAGAGCGTTCTCTCGATCGAAAAGAGCGATGCGATAGGTTTGGAGTCAACCGTGCAGGATTTCGATCTTTATCAAACAGGGCGGCTATCAGCAGCTCCTGTGAATGAACTGGTAAAGGAGATCGGGGATTCCGTTGTAATGGTGAAGACGCCTTCGGGCCTCGGCAGTGGATTCTTCATCAACCAGAAGGGGCAATTGATTACGAACTATCACGTTGTCGAGAGGGAGACTGAAGTTACGGTGAGCGTGTTCGTGAAAGAAGATTCTGGATACGAACGCAAAGAGTTGCAGAACGTAAAGATTATAGCCCTGCACCCGGTTCGCGACTTGGCTTTGCTGCAGATCGATGAGGAGGACCTGGATAAGATCGAAATCGATCCGGTTATGTTGGCGAAAGACGACGGAGTGGATGTCGGTTCCCTGGTCTTTGCGATCGGCAATCCTTTGGGACTCGAGCGATCGGTGAGCCAAGGCATTGTGTCTTCGACCACGCGAGCGATAGGCTATTTGCGATTCATCCAGACGGATGCGGCGATCAATCCAGGCAATAGCGGCGGTCCTCTCTTCAACGCGCGGGGCGAGGTGATCGGAGTGGCCTGCGCAGGGCATGCGATGTTTTCCGGTTTGGCGTTTGGAATCCCAGTGCAGGAGTTGATTAGCTTCTTGGAGAACAAGGACACTTATTTGTATGACTCCTCCTTCCCCCAAAATGGCGTTAAATATTTAGCTCCGCCTTTTAAGGAATTCGAAATTGAAGCTAAGGAGAATTCTACTGAAGAATAAAGATCTGTTTCACCGCGTCTTCTTGTACGGTTTTGGGCGGCTGAGCTTCTTTGCGATTCGCTTACCTATAGTCGTTTGCGGTTTAGGATTGTTTCTCAGCGTCGATCAGTAGATTTTCTCGAGGAATTCTTATGATAAAAATAATCAAGTATCTGACTCTTTCCGCATTCTGCGTGGCGGGCTCAATTTGCTTAGCCGATCTTCACAACCCCTTCGATGCCTTGCCCGCCTCTACGTTTGGCGCGGCTCGTTTGGATGTTTCTTCCGAATCGCACGAAGAATGGCGTCGGGAAACGGAGCTCGGACAGCTCATTTTTTCCGATGAGAAGATCGAATCGTATAAAGCGATGGTGGAAGAGCTTGCGGATACTAGCGATAATTTTGGACAGTTCGTCGAAGAGATGGAGAGCGTCGGGCTCAGCCTTGAAGACCTTTATTCTCTCATGGAGAGCAAGATCGGATTTGCGGTAGCCGATATCGAAACGGAGGTTGGAGATAAGATGCCTACCATCTATTTTTGGGCAGAGACTGAGGATGGAATGGCGGAGAAGATATTCACTTCCATCGTAGAAGAGGCAGCTGATTCTGAAGGAACTATCCGCGAAGACCAAGAAATCGCGGGCGTACCGATGTCTCGTATTAGAGATGCGGATACGGGATCCTCATTCTTGGTCGCCCAAATGGCGAACCGCTTTATGTTCGTGATCGGGATGCCGAGAGAGACCGCAGATTTGATGAACCATGGCGACAAATATGAAGCGGCTGAGGAGTCTGCGCTCGGCTACTTTATCCAAGGTCAGAAGGAGGGCGAAGGGGGTTTTCGAGAAGCCTTCTATGGCGACGAGGGGATTCAGAATGCGCTGCCCGAAGGCGAGCAGTTTCTGGAAATCGTAGGAAATATTGGATCGTTAATCGACCTTCTGCCTGCTGACGAGGGCATGAAGTTGGCGCCGTTTGGCTTGGATCAGTTTACCAAGATAGGACTTTGGGCTTCGATGGATGGAGAGGGAGAGCGTACGAAGTTTTTCGTGGGGGCGCCCGAGCCCAGGCGCGGCATTACTCGCTTATTGGAGCTCGAGCCGATGGAATTCCAACCGCCTGCGTGGGTTCCGGCGGAGATTTCGTCGTATTCGGTTGTTGGATTCAGCTTCGAAAAATTCTACGAGGTCGCTTACGAAATTGCGGGAGGGTTTCTGCCCCAGCAGATGATCGACGAACAGATTGAATCCGCGAATAGTCAGCTTGGAATGATGCTCCAGACGGATATCGAATCGATCGTCAAGGCGTTTGGAAATCGAGTTCATATGATCGAGTATCCGATGTTGACGCAGACGATGGATCTTGGGGAAGGGCAGAGTTTGGAGATTCCTACCGAGTCGGTGGCTGTTGTTATGGATTTCGACCAACCACAGCTTTTGGATAACGCAATGGCAATGTTTGGAGGATTGATGGCTCAACCTGGCGGCGGCATAGGCTTGCTCGACGAGCTCGGCTACAAAGGCATGCGAATGGACGCGGCCATGACGGGTCAAGACATCACCTTCGCTTATGGGGGAGGAAAGATGATCGTGAGCGTGGGAGCAGGGACCGATAGCAAGATTTTCTCAGCCATGAACAATCCGCCAGAGGGAGAAGACGCATTGATAAACGATCCTAAGTTCAGAGCGTTTATGGAGAAGTATTCGCCCAAGCAGGGAACCGGTTTTAGCTATGCGGACGGTTCGAAAGCCCTCCAGGGATTAGGCAACATATTCACTCAAAGCCTTGAGCTTCTCTTCGCTTCAGAAGAGGGCTTCCCAAGCGAACTTTTCGATCGCTTTATAGAGTTGATGCCGAGCGAGGAAGAGCTTTCCGCTACTTTAGGGGTGATTTACTCGCGGAGTTATCATGACGAACATGGTTACGTGGCCGAGACGCTAAACGAGTTTAACTAGTCGTCTGCAACCGCCAAAGTTTGGAAGGTCCTCCTTAGAGAGTGATAAGCCTATTTCTTCACGCTTTTGCTGTATTTTAGCTCGAATTTCGTTTAGCTCAGGTCGCAAGGCCCTCCAGCCTCCCTAGGCTAAGACGTGACGAGCTGGGTATCATTTACTTCTCAAGCCAAACTTCGCTTCGAGAACATGGCTTCAGTTGTTCGAAAGCGACTTATCACTTTCTAAGTGGATAGGTTTTAAGCTCCTTAGCTGGCGTTAGCGTTTTGCAGAAACAGCTTGATCGGGAAAGGCTACTTAAAAATGGAGGGGTTGTAGTCACCTAGGAGCCTGAGGTCGCCTTGTCGTTTAGCCTGATAACAATTTGGTTAGTCGGAGTTCGACCTGGCGCGGGCCGAGACAGGATATGACGAGTTCATTGGAAGATGCAGGTCCGGGAACGTATACGCTTTCTGGTTACTTTAAAAACGTCGCAAACGCTTCTACGGTAAAACTCACATTGCGGATCAAGGTGGGGGGAGTATAATAACCTATCGAAATTTCGAAGGGAGCGTGGGTACTGATTGGACCCAAGTAGAGGGGGATGTGGAGCTAGACTGGAGCGGAACGCTTGAGGAAGCGGAATTCTACGTGGCTAACACGGATGTAGATGAGAGTTTCTATGCTGACTATTTGAGCGTGAATCGAGTGATTAAGGTTGAAGCTGAGGATCACACTATTCTCGGTACGGTTTCGGTGTCGACTGATGTGAACGCGTCTGACGGAGAAGTTGTGACAGGATTGGGGCTAGCAGATGGAAATGGTATACAGATATTCAATACGCCCGCTGCGAAGAATTTGCGAGTTTACCTTAACAGTTTGGATCACGGTACCCCGAGTATATACGTCAATGGGGTTCATAATAAGAATGTCTACTTTACCCCTACCAGTACAATGTCGGCTCCCGGCAAAATGGTGAATGTCGGAAGCGTCGGCTTGGTCGATGGCGACACCTTGTCTATCCGCTCGGATTTTTGGGACGCGGATGCGAATCTCGATTATCTGGAGTTCGAATATTGAGCAGCGGATTCGAGTGGGCCTCGTCATCGCGTTTGCGGCGATCGAGGCTCGCGTCAGCAAGGCGCCTATTGAGAGACGAGGCCCGTTAGGGCATCAGAATCCAACGTTTACCGTTCTCGAGGTGAACTTCCATGGCGGTGGAGGCTTTCTCTCCATCGCCTGATATAACTGCATCGGCGATTGCCCGATGCTCTGGAAAGTTGGTGGCGATGCGTTCTGGGTGCCGCGTATGGATGTCGTTGGCCACTCGGTATATCTTGTCTTTGAGAGCGAGCATCGCTCTTTCAATCTCCTGGTTGCGGAGGAATTTGCAGTAAAGGAGATGGTATTCGCGGTCGAGTTTGACGCTGTCTTTGATATTATGCGTTGAGACGCATTTTTCTTGGGCGTCGAGATTGGCTTCAAGTTCGTCGACTTGGTGAGGGGCGAGTTTTCCGGCGAGGGTCTTGACAATGTAGGTTTCCAGGGCGACCCGAAATTGGAAGTGTTCGGAAATTTCGCGCGCATTCATATCGCGGACGACGACGCCTTGTTGGGGCGAGACTTTGATG
>JBCCZW010000021.1:0-15977 GCA_039186805.1 Verrucomicrobiota bacterium | reverse complement strand
CCCTGATATTGATCGTCAGATAGATAATATTACTAGGAAGTTGTTGTATAAAGAGCATTACACGCCAACTAGAGTGAACGTTGAGGCGATTGGGATGAGTAGAAGTCGTACGATAGTCTCTAGGATATCTAGTTATCTGGGTTCGGCCAATCTTCCGGTTGTGAATATTAGTAAGATCAGTGCGCGAATAGCTATAGAGAGGGAGGTTTCGAATTATAATGAGTATGCGAGAATGATGTTGCCCTCGGTGGCATGTCCGAGGCTTGAGAGTGTGGCACATGCTACTCATCTAAGTGGGCTCTGCTATAGTTTTGTCGGAGATCCGGAACGGAAGCGGCAGATTACTTTTTACGACTTTTGCCGCGAGAACTCTGTAGATGAAATCAGGGATTGTGTTGAGAATCTATTTTCAAGAGTGCTCCAATCTAGACGAATTGACTCAGGAACAGAGGACCAAGATTGGTTTTTGCATGATGCCTATTTGAAGCGCTTCCCTAATCTCAAGACGGTGGTCAATCGTGTTGAAAATTTTCTGAAGGTTGACAAAAATCTGGAGTCAGATGGGAATGGTGGAAATGTGTTAATTTCTTTTCTGGGGTTAGAAGTTGAAAATCCGATTTCGCTGTATCGACAGATGCGGGCTAATAGAAAGTTCCGTTCGAAGCCGTCTCATGGGGACTTGCATGGGGATAATATATTATTTGATGATAGCCGAAATATGTATCTCATAGATTTTGCTGATTTTGGTGAACACCCTGTGCACTTGGATTATATAGTTCTGGAAATAGCTTTGAAATCAGTTTGGTTAGGTGGTGATAATATATCGTATCAAGACCTTATTAGAGTTGAGCTGTTGCTGCTGAAAGGGGTTTGTTGTTACGAAGATGGGTTTGTAGATTTTGATTTAGAGGGTGATCTGAAGAAAATTTATGAGATTTGTAAGGTCCTTAGGGATTATGCTTTTGGTTTGAATCCGGAAGCCAACAATTCTGATTACTACACAGGGTCAGCCTTGTTTTCTTTGTCTTTGATTAGCACTTGGGCTGGTTCGGACAAAGACTTGAAAGGAAAAGAGAAGACTAAGATGAGGGAGTTGCGATCCTATCTGTTGTCGATCTCCGCATTGAATCTAACTGCTTCTGTAGGAGAGAGGGATGTAGAGGAATGTAGTGATCGAGCTAGGGGAGCTTTGAGAAATCTAAATAAACATAAAATAAGTAGTTTTTCCTCATCGTATTTGGGGGATGCTTATTGGATGAGAGTTGCGGGAGATGTTGTGAGGGAAATGGTTCCTGAAGAACTGGAGAAACTTTTTGAAATGGTCGAAGATTTAAAGAACTTGGGCTTGATTGATATTCGCGAATTTGAAGAAAGAACGACTTGGAGAAGCGGAGATTCGACTGCGAGGTCAGTAGTCGGTTTGTCGTATGTGCCGGGCTATGCTCAGGTTGTGGAGGAACGAAAACTAAATCGAAATTTGATGGAGATTGTTACGAGTCTTTACGACCGGATCGGCAGCTGAAAAGAGCTTATTTGGGGGTTAAGTGTTATGAATCAAAGACATCTAATGAGGTGGGTGGTTTTTATTATCGTTAGTATATTATTTACTGGTTTAGTCGTTGCAACATTCTTAGCAGTGTTTTATGGTTATGGGAATCCAACCGAAAGTGAGCGGGAAGTGTTGTTTAGCGTTTTTATCGTTGAGGTTGGGGCGAGTTTTATAGCATTGTTTTATTCCTTATTTGGGATTAGAAGATCTAAATCGAATCCAATTATCGATGGGTTGTTAAACGAGAGATTAAATGTTGATTCTGGGTTAGACGGTGCGGGTGAAGAGGAGTCGTGCTGTCAGTTGGTGTTTTTAGGGCCGGGGGAGAGTGCGGCTGAGGCTAGATACTATGAGCAGGGGCAGAAGTTAAAATGGAAGGTTGAATTGGCGCCGGGTTCCGAGGATTCTTATGTTAGGATATCGATTTCTGCTCTCTGGCGTATATGCATTGAAGAAAAGTATCTTCTGGTCGGGAGTGAAAGACGTCCAACTAATTTTCAGCCTGTTGGCGGGGTTCTTAAGCGTTATATAACTTCGTTTGAGTATCTGGAGTCGTTGGGCGTTTTGGATGATGATAAAATACCGATTGATTCAGTTAGCCACAAAGACCTCAGAGTCAGAGTAAAGGGGACTAGGTTGCTCGAATTTCTAGATTGGTATTCATCACGTCGAGGGAGGGAGATCTCCCCTTGGAGGGAGTTCTATGAAGAGTTGCTGGCGACTGGGATTCTGCGAGGCGAATGTTTCAGGCATGTCGCATATGAAAAGATATGGACCTATGTCTCGGGTGTTTTTTGGAGTGACGTTCTTGACTGTTATCAGCTGAGAATTGCAGAGGTAAGCAACCTTATTCCGACGGAAGATCAGGCAAAATCACTCAGGGGCTTGATGAATGTGGAAGACGAGCGTTACTATTGGGCAGATTCAGCCAGGATCAGAGCAAGAGGAGTTTCGCCTCCTAATTCGCTAGGTGAGAACATTAGCATCACAGCGAGTTGGATATTAGATCAGAGAAATGGTACTAGTTGAAATATGCCAAATCTTTTGTTTTGGTTTGATGATTGGTTGATTAACTCTGATTCCACTAATCCTATATTGGATAGCGTCGGGGGATCGTTTAGGACCCTTTCTAGTTTGCTTCTCCTTTTGATGAAGTTTCTCTATGCTTAAATCATACTTAGCAAAATTGTAGCTCTACTTCCCGTATGTTAAGAATAAAAAGCCCTACGGTTGTTTTAACGTAGGGCTTGAAATTGTGTATTGGGCTTTGTGCGGCTTGCCCGGCGGTCAAGCCCTGCTATTGGCAGCTTGTTTCGCCTAAAGTCTCAAGTGTCGTCGCATTGCTCCTTCCGCCTTCATTGGTATTGCGGCGTGACAAGCGGTACTTATTGACAACTCTCGCAGACTTCAGGCTCCTCAGGAGTCTGGCGTTTGCCGACGATGCCTCTTAGTTCCTTTTTGGCTCCTACAGTTGCTTTCTCAATGTTCGATGCTCCGAGAGTTCTCAAATAATATGTGGTTTTGAGGCCGTGGCGCCAGGCGGCTCGGTACATGTGGGACAGGGTCTTCATGTCGGGGCTGGCTAGGAAGAGGTTTACGCTCTGGGACTGATCAATCCACTTTTGGCGGCGGGCTGCCGCTAGAATCAACCAGCTGTGGTCGACGGCGAAGGCGGTCTTGTACTTCTGCTTGAGGTCTTCGGGGATGTTGTCGATCTCGTCGAGCTCCCCATCAAAATACTTGAGGTTCTCTAGCATGTCCTTGCCCCAGAGGCCGCGTTCCTTGAGGTCGCGGACTAGGTGTTGGTTCAGAATGATGAACTCGCCGGAGAGGTTGCTCTTTACGAAGAGGTTCTTGTAGCCGGGCTCAATACATGGGCTGGTACCGGTGATATTGGAAATGGTCGCGGTGGGAGCGATGGTCATGACGTTGGAGTTACGCATGCCTTGCTTGGCGATCTTTTCGCGTACGGGCGTCCAGTCCATCTTGCCGCCGCGTGGGACGTCGACTTCGGTGCCGCGCTCTTTCTCGAGGAGGTCGATGCTGTCTTGCGGGAGGAGGCCGCGTGACCACTTGGAGCCTTCGTAGCTGGAGTAGGCGCCGCGTTCGCCGGCGAGGTCGGAGGAGGCTTCGATGGCGTAGTAGGCCACGGCTTCCATGATCTCGTCGTTGAACTCAACTGCTTCTTGGGAGGCGAAGGGTACGCCGCGTTGGTAGAGGCAGTTTTGGAGGCCCATGATGCCGAGGCCGATGGGACGGTGACGCATGTTGGAGGTGCGTGCGGCTTCGGTGGGGTAGAAGTTGATGTCGATCACGTTGTCGAGGGCGCGGATCGCGGTGCGAACGGTTTCGCGGAGCTTCTCGTGGTCGATCTCTCCGTCTTTGTCGAGGTGCTGGTCGAGCACGACGGAGCCGAGGTTACAGACGGCGGTCTCGTCGTTGCTGGTGTTGAGCGTGATCTCGGTGCAGAGGTTGGAGGAGTGGATGACGCCTGTGTGGTCTTGCGGGGAGCGGACGTTGCAGGGGTCTTTGAAGGTGATCCATGGGTGACCGGTTTCGAAGATCATGCGGAGCATGTTTTTCCAGACTTCGATGGCGGGAACTTCTTTGGCCCAGATCTCGCCTTTGGCGGCTTTGGCTTCGTAGGCGACGTATTTCTTTTCGAAGTCGGCGCCGTAGGAGTCGTGGAGGTCGGGCACTTCGGAGGAGCGGAAGAAGGTCCAGCCTTGACGGGCTTCCATGCGCTTCATGAAGAGATCGGGAATCCAGTTGGCGGTATTCATGTCGTGGCAGCGTCGACGGTCGTCTCCGGTGTTTTTGCGGAGCTCGAGGAAGTCGTAGAGGTCGTTGTGCCAGGTTTCTAGATACGCGCATCCGGAGCCGCGGCGCTTGCCGCCTTGGTTGACGGCGACGAGCTGGTCGTTGTGCAGCTTGAGGAAGGGGATGATGCCTTGGGACTCGCCGTTTGTACCGCTAATATAACTACCAGTGCCGCGGACTGCAGTCCAGGAACCGCCGAGGCCGCCGGCCCACTTGGAGAGGTAGGCGTTGTCGGCGATGCCGCGCTGCATGATGCCTTCGATGGAATCGTCTACGTAGTAGAGATAGCATGACGAGAGCTGCGAGTGGCGGGTGCCGGAGTTGAAAAGGGTGGGAGTGGAGCTGCAGAAGCGGCGTCCTTTATAAAGCTTGTAGAGGGCGGCGACTTTCTTTTCGCGGTCTTCTTCGGCGTGGAAGAGGCCCATGGCGACGCGCATCCAGAAGAATTGCGGGGTCTCGATGCGAGTCTGGTTCGCGAGGCCCTTGGTCTTGTCGATGATGAGGTAGCGGTCGTAGAGGGTTTGAATGCCGAGGTAGTCGAATTCGAGGTCCGCGGAGGGGTCGAGTTGACGGGAGAGCTTGGCGATGTCGTAGCCGCCGATCTTTTCGTTGAGGCGACCGATCTTGATGCCGTACTTGATGTACTGCTTGAATTTCTTCTGGTGGAAGGTCTTCAGCTTGCCGATGCCGTCTTTGACGATGTCCCAGCCGAGGGTCTCTTCGTACATGTAGGAGAGCTTGATGCGGGCGGCGAATTTGGCGAAGTCGGCGTCTTGCTCGATGAGAGTACGGGCGTTGAGGGTGATGGTCTTTTCGAGATCGGATTCGGAGATCTCGTCGAAGATGGCCCGGCGGAGTTCGGCTTCGATTTCGTCTGGGTTGAGGCAGAGGTCGAGGCCGATGGAGGCGAATTCGATGCGCTTTTTGAGGTCGAGGCCGTCCCAGAAGTAGGTTTCTCCGTTGGATCGTTTGACGACGATCATGGAGTTTTGCTCTGGGTTGTCGACGGACTGGAGGGCTTCGGCTTCGCGGAGGGCGCGGCGCTCGGCGCGGTAAAGGATGTAGTGCTCGGCGACTTTGAAGTGGCCTTGGCGCATGAGCTCTTCTTGGACCATGTCTTGCACTTCTTCGATGGCGACGAAGGCTTGGCCGGAGGCTTGGATGCGCTCGGTGATGGCGGCGGCGACTTCTACGGCGGGGTCGGAATTGAGCTCGAGGGAGAGGAAGGCGCGGCGGACGGCGATTTCGATCTTCTCGTTTTTCCAAGGCACGACGGAGCGGTCGCGTCGGATGAGGCGAACGTGCTTGAGGCCTTGGTTGTGGTCGGCGGCGATTTTGCGTTGGCGGTTGATGAGCATGGACTTGGCGACGTCGTAAGCGTCGTTGTCCACGAGGGTGTTTTCGATAGTGTCGTAAAGTTCGTTGAGACCGAAGCGGGTTTCGCGGGCGGCCCCGGTCTTTTGGTCGAGCTTGTCGCAGACTTGGCGGGCGACGGAGCGGACCCAGACGCGGTTGGTTTCGGTGAAGACGTCTTTTTCGTTCTTGGAAAGGAGTACGTTGGCGAGCGCGGTTCCAATGGTGTCGACGATTTCGGAGATGTCGAAGGTGGATTCGCCTTCGTGGGTGACGACGTTGATTTTGGAGCGCTGACTATCCTGCTCGTCGAGACCTAGACGCCAGTCGAAGTCGTGGCGTTTTTCGATGGATGCGTTTACGTGTCGCTTGAGGGCGAGGTCTTCTTGGAGGTTTGGATTAATCATTTGCGGAAGGTTGTTAGGCTGAAGGTGTTTATTAGGCTGTAGGGCTGCCCGTGCTTCGCTCGTCGAGCTACGCAGGGTTCGAAGGTAGATCGGAGTGGTGGGAAATTGGGAAACGCGATCAGCGATCGCGTCTACAAGTGAATGGGTTGAGTTGAGGGTGGTGGTGAATCGGGTTGGGCTAGGACGTTGGGAACAAGGTCCTTCCAAAAATGGAATGTGGGTGGTTTGGCCTACAGCCTAAATGCCTTCGGCCTAAACGCCTGTCGCGATGAAATCGCGACTTAGAGGTCGTCGTCGTCTTCGATTTCTAGGGAGGAGGCTTTTTGGTATTCGGTGACGCGGCCTTCGAAGAAGTTTTGCTCCTTCTTGATGTCCATCATCTCGGCGAGCCAGGGGAGTGGGTTGGTAACGCCGGGGTTGAGGGGGTCGAGTCCACAGCCTTCGAGGCGACGGTCTGCAATGTAATCTATATACTGGATGAAGTCGGTCTTTACGAGGCCGATGGAGTCGGTGGGAAGGCAGTCATTAATGAAAGTCTTTTCGAGCTGGATGGCTTCCTTCATAGCATTGCGCAGATCGGCGCGGAAATCTTCGGTCCAGACGTCTGGGTTTTCTTCGACGAGGTCCATGAAGAGATTGCGGAGCAACTCGATGTGGTTGGACTCGTCGCGCAGGGTGTAGCGAAACATTTCTCCGATGCCGCGGAATTTGTTTTGGCGGTAGAGGGAGAGGATCATGCCGAACATGCCGTAGAACTGGGTGCCTTCCATGCATTGACCGAAGAGGAAGACGTTCTTGGCGAACTTCTTTTTGTTTTCGGTTTGGGTGAGGTCGATATCGTTGCGGAGCTCGTGGGAGTGGCGGGTGACGAATTCGTTTTTGGCGACGATGGACTCGATGTCTTCGAACATGGCCTCGCACTCGTGCGGATTGATGCCGAGGGAGGAGATCATGTAGAGGAGGGAGTCGGCGTGCACGTTTTCTTCGTGGGCGTGGCGGCCGAGGACGAGCTTGAGCTCTGGGGCGGTGACTTGCTCGCGGATGACGTGTAGTATATTATCCCCTACAATGCCTTCGGCGGCGGAGAAGTAGCCGACGCCCATCATGATGATCCAGCGTTCGATTTCGGAAACTTGGCTCTCGTCTTTCCACTGCTCGATATCGCGATTCATGATGATATCTTCCGGTTCCCAGTGGTTCGCCTTCATGGTCTTGTAGAGCTCGTAGGCCCAATTGTATTTGAGCGGGAGGAGGTTGAAGGTCATGGATTGCCGACCATTGATGATCTTCTTAGCCGCAAATGCGGCTTCGGCTTTATCTTGGTCGAGGACGAATGTTTTTGAACCTACGGTGTACGATTTTTGCATGGATGGAGAGATAGCTCTGTTCAGAAGATAATAGTAGAAATTAGGTGGAGACGGGCGGAAGACCTTATTGAAGGGACGCGAAAACAACACATGCGTCATACCTTGACGATGCTAAGTTATTTTAAGTTATCCACTTCTTGCTAACCACTATATGCTGTGGTCGTTGCGAATAAGACCACAAGATATTGGGAGTGATTTGAATTCGTCAACGAGTTTGTGGCGCTTTTTAAAAGTAAATTAGTCACCGAAAATCCTTGCAAAATTTACTTCGTGTATCCGCGGAAAAGTAAAAAGCTCATTTTCAGGAGCTTAGGAATTTGGGGCAGTTTTGGGGCGAAAAAATGAGTGGGCCCGGCGCGGTTTTGGCGCGGATTTTTGATGAGATTTTGACGCTTGGTTTGGTGATTGGGGATGGGCGTTGGATTTAGCCGAAAAAGCACAAGTGGTTTGGGAAGGCGTAAAATAGGATAGGCAGTGGGGAATTGCTTTGAGGATTGGCTCTGGAAAGTTGAACCACTGATGGACAGATGAACACTGATGGGTTGAGGACTGATGGGCTTTGGGTTTTTTGGGGTCCGCAGATGAACGCAGATCTTTATATGGGTTCTGCGTGATTAATCTTCCGTGGATGGGTTGTGGGGCGTCGGGTCGGCGCCCCGACCTACAGTCTGGGTTGTGGTCGGTGATCTTGTTTACAGGTTGGCGAGGGCGTCTTTGGATTGTTGGGGGGTGGGTACGGGGGGGAAATTTGGAATGGCGGCTAGTGAAGGTTGAATTGGGGCGCTTGAGGGTCGGATCTGTTTCCAGATCCGCTACGGGGGAGGTTGTTGGGTTCTGTGGAGGAGTTGGGGACTCGCTAGGATAGAGTTGGGGCGAAACGGAGGTCGTCCTGCCATTGTTAGGCGATGGTAGGCTGCAGAAAGGTTCGGGGCGGCGCTCGAACCTTACCTGGGGGCGATGGTGGCTGCTTTAGAAGGCTCGGGAACTTTTGGGGGTAGTGCGTCGGCTCAGGGGGGTGTTGGTGAGGACGTCTTTTTCGGAGAGGCGGTTCTCGCCTTCTAGTTCGGGGATTTTGCGGCTGTTGCCGAAGAGTCTGACTTGAGGGTCGCTGAGCTCGCCTGTCATAGAAAGTTCGAAGACTGCTGAAATTGGAGTGAGTACTAGGCCGATTGCTCGGGTGTGGATCATGTTGCTCTTTCGAAAAGGGAAGAGCCTCATTTTGATATCCATCTCTTCTTCTTCTAGGTCGTAGTAGCCTGAGCCGTCCATCACGGAGCGGGGGCCTTCTATGGTGAGGTCTTCTAGTAATATATATCGCTCTTTGGCTTGGATGGGGCCTGAGGCGTCGGTCAGCTTGACGGTAGAGAAGTCGAGCAGCGGGTTTCCTTCGAAGACCTGGCCGAAGATGCCGAAGAGGTGGACTTTCTTGAGGTCGGCTTCGGTGATTTGATAGCTGCCTTCTCCTATATAAGACTGGAAATCTCCGACGATGCCGGCGCCGGAGAATTCCATGTCGATCTTGCCTCCGTATTCGACCATACTGGCTGAGTCGTAGCCTTCGGGGGGAGCGTCTTCTTGGGCTTCGAAGTACTCGACGGCGGACTTGAGGGCTTCGCCGAAATCCGCGTTGGAGAGTTTGGCGTCGAAGATCAGGTCTTCGTCGCGTATTTCAGCTTTGGCATTGAGGACGCCGTTTCCGAAGGTGGCGACGAGGTCGGGGATGAAGACGAGTTCGTTGTCGATGGAGACGCTGGCTTGAACGGCTTGGAGCGGAAAGTCCTCGTAGGTGAGGGGGGCATCGGCGCGGACTTGTAGCGCGATGTCGTAGTTGAAGTCGTCGAGATGGCGAATACTGGAGGACTTGGCTTTGATATAGGGAATTTTGGTGTAGGTGTAGGGTTCGAGGATTTCCGTCACTTCTTTTTCTACTTCGTAGAGGACGGTTTTTCCGATTTCGGGATCGAGGGTAGATTCGCCGTCGATCCAGAGACCGGCGAGTTTATCGATGCCGTCTCGAGGATCGCGGTCCATGTCGATCTGGACGTCTCCGCGGGCATAGCCCTCCTCGCGGATGAGCTCTGCGTTGTAGAGATCGAAGTAGTGGAGAAGAATGTACATGTCGGAGCGGAAATACTCCATAGGCTCGCCGCGGGCGCCGAAGTCGATGGCGAAGGCGTGCCCGGTGATGCGGAGGGAATCGGGGATGCCGAATGTGCCTTGGGAGTCCATTAATATATAGAAGCCGTCGGGACCGATCTGGAAGTTGTCGCTCCAGAAGCTGGCCCACCAGGGTTCGAACCAGGAGTCGATATGGTTGGGGTGAAGCATGCCTTCGACGAGAAAGCGGCGGAATTTGGTTTCTAAATTGTAGTCGATGCCGATTTCGCCGTGTTGACCGTCTTTTCGGATGCTGACTTTGGGGGCGGAAAATTGGGTTCCATCGAAAGTGGCGTGGGCAGTGGCGCGGTCGAAGGGAGTTCCCATGCCGACGAGTGGCCCGGCATCGAGATCTAAGGTGGCGAGCTGGAGTTCGAAGTCGGGTCCGAGTCTGGCAGTGAGGGCGAGGTCGGGTTTGCTGGGGAAGTCGGCAAATGGAGCGAGGTCTTGCTCAGCGGCCTTTGAGGCGTGGGCTAGCAGAGCGTTGGAGAGTTGGCCGTCTAGGGCGGCGAATGCGGTTCTATTCGAGAGGTCGGCACTGGCTTTTATTGCCCAGGGCTGGTCGGCGAGGCGGAGGGTGGCATCGAGGTCGATCGCCGGCGTTGCGTTCTGCGGGCTTCGCAGGTTGCGAGCCAGGCTCGCAGTACTGCCCTTTAGCGCTAAGTCGTTGGCCACTTCGAATTGCTGTCGCGAAACGCGTGGTAAGGATACTTGAAATGTACTGGGGTGAAAGTTTTTTGGCGTGGGGAGCTTTGGCCAGGCGGCGGTCGCCATGGCGGCTGGGATTTGGATTTCGAGCTTTGAGTTTTGGATTTCCGCTAGCCGGGCTTCTAGAGCGAGGGCTTGGTCTTTGGCTAGAGTAAGGTCGAGGGCAATTGGGCCGAGGGACCAGGAATCGCGATTGAGTGATTCGGCGAAGAGGCGAGCATCGAGGGAGATATTGCCGGCCTTGTCCGTTTGAGTGTGGAGATGAATGGAGAGATCCTGGGCGATTTCGATTTGGGCGCGGGCATCCCAGACTTTGGGGAGGTTTTCGATGAGGAATTCGCGGAGTTCGAATTTGTTTTCTTGGGGCGTCTTGAGTTGGAAGATGGAGAGAGGGATGCTGCCGGTGGCGGAGAGGCGGGCGTCGCCGAAGCGGCCGCGGAGGTACTCGATTTCCATGTCTCGGCGGCCAGGGACGAACCGTAGGTCGATGTGATCGACGATGGTTTCGGTAGTGCCTGAGGGCGAGATGATGGCGGGGGTAAGGAACTGACCGTTGGCGAGGGTGATTCGGTTTATCTTTACGTGGCCAAAAATGAGGGAGGGTAAATCGAGGTCGATGGAAGCGTGAGAGGCCTCGACGATGGGAGCGCCGAAGGCGGGGTCGCGGAGGACGGGCCGATCGATGTCGATGCGGCCATCGGGGTAGAGGCGGATCCCTTTTTCTCCTTCAATGCGGAGTTCGACGCCTTTGGCTTGGGCTTGCGCTTCGAGCTGGCGGATTAGAAATTTGGGGACGGGGACCTCGTCTAGGGCGATGACGTAGGCTAGGTGACACACGCCGAAAGCGAGAAGGAGAACGCAAACGGTGTAGCATAGGTCGGCGACTGCCTTGCAGATGAGCCAGGTTCCTTTCCATGCATAGTTTGGTTTCTTATCGGACAATGTGGGGAAGAGGTCTGATTTCGGAGATCAGTTGGGTTGGGTGATGGTGGGTTGTGGAATCGTTTTTGCCCACGAAGGGCACAAAGAATTGGGATGATCTATGATGGGCTCTGGGCCCCTCGGACTCAGATCCGAGGCTATTTTTTGATATTCCTATATCTGATTTCAGACCTCTAACTTCTGGTTTTGCTCCTCTTCTATTCGGCTTCGGGAAGGGGGTCATCTGCGAAGGGTTGTTCGGGGATGGGGCGGCGGATTCGGTTGAAGATGGTTTCGAAGAAAGGGTCGATAAAGGCTTGGGGCAGGCGGAAAACGTTGGCTTTCTCGTTCATGCCCCCGATGAGGACGGGACCTTGCGCTTCTGAGAGATAGATTTGGTGCGTATGATCGGCGCTTTCAGAGTTGAGCGAGAGGGTGAGGAGGTAGGCCCAGGGCTTTTGCTGTTGGGCTATGGTAACGCTTGAGCCGAAGGCTTCGGGCAGGTAGCGCTCGGCTCTGAGATTCGCGAGTTGGGCGATGAGCGCTGGGGTGTGTTCGTTGACGGTGGTTTCGTCTTGGGTGTCGAGGATGACGGCTTTATCGGCCAGGCGCTCGATTAGGATTTGGCTGATGTTGGCGTCTTCCGGGATGCTGAGCAGGTTGCGATCGCGGAAAAGGAGGGGATCGTTGTCGATATTTTCGAAGGCGTCGGAATAAACTGAATACACGAAAGGCGTGTTTTTGATTTTCACGAATCGGGAGAGGGCTTCGGCGGGATTGTTGGCGCCGCGCATGAGCGTTTCGGTTTGGGCGACTTCGAGAGCGTTCTTGTCGTCGCGCGGATATCGTGAAGTGACGCCGATGGTAAATCTGGGAGCTTCGAGGGCGTAGGTTTCGAGATCAAGGGCGGATGGAGCGTCGTTGATGAATCCGTTTTCGGGAATGGCTTTCAGGTTGTCGAGGAGGGCGAGGAGTTCCTCGATGGCGGGTTTGTCGCCCGGAACGGAGACGATGCCGCGCTCGGGGTCGCGGAGGAGAATCTCCCAATCGCCCGTTTCCAGCTTTTGGAGGGTGAGGGGCTCCTCGTCGATTTGGGCAATGGCGACTGAGGTGGCCTCGGCGGTTTCTATGCCGAAAATGTGGCGGTCGCGGAGCTTGGTTTGGGCATTGGCGAGGAGGTCTTGGAATTCGACTTCGATTTGGAAGATGGTGGGGCGATCTTCGCGTTTGGCGTAGCGTTGAATGGAGGGAGAGCCGTCTTGGGTGGGGACGGGAGAGCCGATTTCGAGGACCTCGCGGGTTTGCTCGGTCTCGATGGCGATTCGCAATTCCGGAGTTTGCAGTCCGTAGGGAGAGAGTTCGTCAGCGTCGTTGGTGACAATTGATTTCGTATCCAGACTTAGGATACGGTTGAGGAGGGTGTTGACGCTGGGAGTATCGGCTCGGGCTCGAATGGGGGTTTCGAAGTTCCAGCCGTCGCCGCGTCGGGCGATACGCGTGCGTACCGTGTTCTCCTCGTCGCGCTGGAGATTCCAGGAAGTGACTTCGAAAACGTTGGAGGTGAAGATGCGGGGGTCGCGGATCTGCTCGATGTTGATCGAAAGGGAATCGAGGAGGCTGCGATCGACGACGTGGATGTATTTGCGATCTACTGACAGAATATACAGGTTATCGCCGATGTCGGTGGCTTTGCCGATGCCGATGACGGAGCGCTCGTCGCCGGCTCCGAACTCGAGGTTGAGGTCGGCCGGCGCGAGGCCGTAATCCGATAGGGAGGCTTTCGCTTGCGCTAAGAGATCGACCTCGAAGGAGGTTTCGATGTCGAGGAATCTGACTTGGCTGAGGATGCGTTCAACGGCGTATTCGTTGGCGGGCCAGAGGAAGGGTTCGGTGAGCATCCAGCGCTGACCCTGTTTTTCGAGTGTAGTGCCGGTGGAACTACCGGGTTTGGCGAAGCGGATGTAGGAGACATCGGGCGGGGCTATAACGTCCGCTATTTGTTCGTCTTCATGCGATGGACCGCTGGTATCTATATAGAAAATATAGACGAGTAGGCCGAGGAAAATGACGAGCAGAGTAAGTGTGATTTTCAGGCGCACGGATTGGAAATGGTGAATGTGAAATAGTTAATGGTGAATTAGCTCAGTTGCGGCGGCTTAGGTACATGAGCACGCCGAAGAGGCCGACGATGGCGGGCGGGCCGAGCCAGATGAGGTAGCGGGTGAGGTTGAGTTGCTCGACGCTAAGGTCGAGTTTGACCTTGGTGATGGGGCGTGGCGGGATGTTGAGCCGCGTGACGCGATCGATGGCGTAGTTGATGGAGTTGAGCGCGAGGAAGAGATTTCCGGACGCTTGTATCCGATTATTGGATAAGAATTCGGTGGTGCCGATGACGAGTAATTTTCCGCCTGGTATGGTGATGCCGAGCGAGGAATCGACTTTGCGTTCGGAAATGGCGGCGAGGGTGACGGGGCCTTTGAGATCGATCTTTTCGTCATAGATGGGTGTAAGCGTGCGGCCGAAGGATTTTTCCGCCCAGCTGAGGTCGGAGGTAAACATGAGTTCGGTTACCACGAGCGAGTCGTCGATGGGGCGTCCGGGATCGGCTCGGACGGAGCGAGCGCGGTCGGAGAGTATGCCGATTTGGCGGGTGACGAGGTCGTTAGTGATAGCGTGCTTGGAGGCGAAGCGCTTGACGATGATGTCGCCCCCGGTGATGCGGAAGTTGGGGTCGGTTTCGACTATGACGGTGTCGTCGACGAGGATTCCCCATTCGTAGAGCAGATCGTCGAGGCCATGTTTGACTTGAGGCTGGAGCATCGCCATGACGCGGCCGGAGCGTCGCCGGAGGTACGAGCGGAGGAGCTCTTCCTCGTGGGGGGAAAGTTGGGTTTGGGGGGCGGCGATGATGACCAGCGAGGCGTCCTCGGGGATCTCAGTTGCGGTGGCGAGGTCGAGGGGCTTGATTGTGAAGTTGCGGGCCCGGAGTTCGTCGAAGAAGACAGAGGCGCCGCGGCGGCTGGAGAAGTCGTTGAGATCGAGTTCGCCATGCCCGGTAGTGAAGTAGAGGATGGGTTCGGATTTATCGATAAGCTCTAGTATGGAGCGGGTGAATACGTTTTCTCCGAGGAATTCGCGGGTGGTTTCGTCGCGGTTGCGGTAAAGTTCGTTTAGGAGTACGGGGCGTTGGCGGTCGGGGGATTTGAAGATGATGACGTTGGGTTCGTCGATTCCGAGTTCGCGTGCCCGGGCGGTTTGCTGATAGACTTCGAGGTATTCGACGCGGATGCGGTTTTGGCCTTGGTCGCGGGTCACGTAGACGTATTCGTGAAGAAGCGTCTCGATGTCGCGGAGGGCTTCTTGGAGGTTGGGGTCGTTGGTCGACTGGGATATGGTGACGATGACGTCGATGGGCTGCTCGAGCTTTTGGAGGTAGGCGAGGGTTTCGGCGGAGAGGGTGTAGGCGCGCCCGAGGGTGAGGTCGGAGCGCTGGTAGTGCCGCATGGCGATGTAGTTGATGGCAGCGAGTATTAGAAAAACGAGTACAAATTGCACGACGGCGTGTAAGCGGTCGACGAAGCGGTTGGACTGGAAGGAGTCGAACATTTGTCAGGAGACAGGTGACTGGGGGCAGGAGACAGTGTTGAGCTGCCAGCATGTCATCGAGCTTACGCTCCATGCTACTTTGTTGGTCTTTGCGTGTTTTTCTGACATCTGATTCCTGACTTCTGTCTCCTGAATCAAGCGGCGCCTTCGCGGTATTCTACGATGAGGATGCTCATGAAGAGGAAGGCGGCGGCGGTGCTGAGATAGAGAAAGATGGCTCTGGTGTCTACTATGCCTGATGAGAATTCGCGCATGTGGCCCATGGAATCGACGTGTTCGACGAGCTGTTCGATCCATAGGGGCTGATCGAGCCAGGTACGGGTTTGGTCTCCTAGGGCGCTGCCCATTACGATGAAGCCGAAGACGAGGGTGAAGCTGACGATGCCGGCAATGAGTTGGCTTTGCGTGAGGGAGCTGGCGAAGATGCCGAGGCTTAAGAAAAGCGTGCCGCTTATGGCGATGTAGGCGTAGCCTCCAAGAATTGGATACGGATCGACTTGGGTTTCTTTTTGAGCGAAGGCGAAGAAGAGGAGATGGAAGCTGCCGGTAATGAGCCAAAGGGTCGAGTAGTAGATGTAGCCGGCGGAAAATTTCGCGAGGATGATCTCGGTAACGGTGACGGGAGTGGTGAGGAGGGTCTCGATGGTGCCGCTCGAGCGTTCTTCGGCGACTGAACGCATGGTGAGGAGAGGAACCATGAAAAAGACGGGCAGGAAGAAGAGGCGGAAGAAGAGAACGGATGGCGTATCTTCTTGGGGGTTTTGGGCGAATTCCTCGAGCAGCAACTGATAGACGAAGCCCATGATCAGCAGGAATAAGAAGGCTGCGATGTAGGCGCTGGGGCTGATGATCAGCTTCCAGAGTTCGTTGCGTAGAAGTGTAAAGTAGTGACGCACTTAGGAATGTTGAATTTTAAATGTGGAATGTGAAATGGATTTGGGAAACGGGTGGTTTAGTCGGGGTTCCCTAATCCATTTCACATTCCACATTTAAAATTCAACATTCCTAAGTGCGTCACTACTTTACACTTCTACGCAACGAACTCTGGAAGCTGATCATCAGCCCCAGCGCCTACATCGCAGCCTTCTT
>JBCCZW010000020.1:0-16328 GCA_039186805.1 Verrucomicrobiota bacterium | reverse complement strand
CTCCGAAAAATTTTCCTCAGCCATCCCGCCCAAACTACAGAGAGCCCTCAGACATCCTAAGTCCCACCCAAGAATGTTCTCCATATAAAAATCATTGGAGGGTCGTCGGCCGCGACGACCGCAAAGCCGACCCTCACGCAGCCCACCCTCACGTAACACGGGCGTGCCGCCCGTGCCCCAAAGCCCCATCATCCCCAAACTCCAAACTTTCCACCCCGCATTTAGCATTGCTTCGTCGCATTGCTACTCAAGTGTCGCTCCGCTCAGTACTGCATTCAACCTCTCCATGAAGCCCCGCCGCAAACTCGCCGAAACTCAAACACCCGACGGCGGCCTCCTTGCCCTTTACTCCCACGACGACTCCTTCGCCATCAATTACAAAGGCCAAGAGTTGATGCACTCCAAGATGAACGCCTCCGAAAGACTCCTCGGAGAACTCGGCACTCAAAATCTACCCAAAGATCAACCCACTCGCATCCTCATCGGCGGCATCGGTCTCGGCTTCACCCTCCAACGCGTCCTCGAAACCACAGGATCGCAAACTCAAATCGAACAAGTCGAACTCCTCCCTGCCGTTATCGACTGGAACCGTACCCACCTCGCCGAGCTCAACCAAAATGCCCTTGAAGATCCGCGCGTCCAAACCATCACCATCGACATCGTCCCGCACATCCGCAATGCAACCCCCAAAACCTACGACTCCATTCTCCTAGACGTCGATAATGGCCCCACCGCCATGGTCGCCGCCAGCAACAACTCCTTGTATTCAAAATTTGGACTACACGCCATCTGGAAAGCGCTTAAACCAGGAGGCCAAGCCATCATCTGGTCTGCTGGCCCCGACCATAAATTCGAAACTCGCCTCAAGAAAGCCGGCTTCCAACACAAAGCCATCCCCGCCAAAACTCACGCCAGCGCTAAACGCCACGCCTACCTCCTCTACCAAGCCGTAAAACTCTCATCCTAAGCTTTCACTGTAGGCCGGGGCGCCGACCCGGCAAAACCCATCTTTTCATCCTTTCTCCCTCATGCTAGACTTCGAAGAACTCGACTACCGTCCCACTCCCATCGGCGATCTCATGCTTCGTCGACGCCGCATGCCTCAGATACCCGACACCGACATTTATGAAGTCAAGCTCGGCGAATACTTCCTCATGACGAGTCTCTTCCACGAAGCCGAAGATCAACTCGCAAAACTCGGCCTCGCCGCTCTCAAGGACCGCGACAATCTAGACGTCGTAGTCGGCGGCCTGGGGCTCGGCTACACTGCCGTCGCCGCCCTAGAAGACCAACGCATCTCCAGCCTCATCGTGGTCGATTATCTAGAAGGCGTCATCGAATGGCACGAGAAACACCTCGTCCCCACCGCCAAAACTCTCACCGACGACCCACGCTGCCGCTTTATCCATGCCGACTTCTTCGCTCTCTCTCGGGAGACTTCCAAGAGTTTCGATCCTTCGTATCCAGAAAATAAACACGATGCCATCCTCTTAGACATCGACCACACTCCCACCAACGTCCTCAAGCAAACCAACAAACGTTTCTACACCGCCGAAGGACTAGAAGAACTCAAGCAGCATCTAAAACCCGGCGGCGTCTTCGCCCTCTGGGCCGACCTCGACCCAGACCCTAAATTCACCAAGCATCTACAAAACATCTTCGCCACCGCCCAAGCCCACACCATCGAATTCCCCAACCCCATCACCAGCTCAAACTCCAAAGGCGCCGTCTACGTCGCCACAATCGATTAGAAGAAACGCGACCTAAAGACGCGTCCTCCCCAAACCCATCTCAATATTCCGAACTGTTGCTCGCAGCGCGGACCTCCGACAAGACAAGACCTTACTTCCCGTTAACCGCCTGCCAGACCTGCCAATTATAGCTGCCCAAAAAGAAAAGTACGATCAGGTTGAAAATCGACCCGGTCAGTACCACTAAGAAGAAGCCCAAAATCGCAAGTGTAACGAAACCAATGATACAGGTTAGCTTCAATTTCTGGGGCCCCAACACATCTCGTAGAATTTGACCGCCATCCAGCGGTAAAAGCGGACATAGGTTGAAGATCGTCCAAAAGATATTCGCGTAAACCATCGACCCCACAAAATACCCCACTAGCGACACGCGATAGTGATAGTTCCAAAAGTAATCCATATCGCCTGCAAAATATACGCTTGCGCAAAGCCAAAATAAGATCGCTAAAGCCAAACTCGCTCCCGGTCCTGCCGCTGTAGTCAAAATACTGCTACTTCTAGAAAAACGCGCTCCCGGAAACGCAGCATGCCCACCCATTCCGTGCAACGCAATTTCAACCCTCCTCGCTCCACACTTCATGCCAGTCAACGCATGCCCCAACTCGTGAACCAAGATTGAAACGAACGCCGCACCCATGAACACTAAAACCTTTACCATGGCCTCAGTCGTCTGCGCCCGCAAAGCGCCTCCCAAAAATGCGGCCAAAAGAAAGAACCACCATTGAACTGTCACCGGGATCTTAAACAAGGAGAACTTCAGCATGAAAAGAGGCTGCCTACTCAAATCCGAATGCACAAGCTTTACCAAACTTCAACTTTCCCCAGCCTATTGCATCAATCGGAAATTCCGAATATCATTTCATCATGACCTTAGCAATCGATGCTTCTCTCGCAACGCTCATTTGCTTGACGCATTTCATCATCTATCCAAGTTTTCACTACATCTCAGCCAGCGACTTCAGCCGCTGGCACGATCAGTACACGCGTATGATGGGATACATCGCTGGGCCGCTCATGATCGCCCAACTCGCTCTGAGCATTCAAAGTATTTTCTCAACCCAGAGCATTGCTCAAAGCATTAAGCTACTATTGATCACCTTGATTTGGTTAAGCACATTCCTGCAACTCGTCCCGCTTCACCGCCAACTGCAAACCCAAGGAAAATCGCAGAAGCGAATTGATCAGCTTATCTCCAAAAATCGGATACGCTTAGTCCTTTGGCTCGCCCTCCTGTTTCTACAAATCTTGCAGATTCAATAGATTGAAATGAAAAGGCGGACCTCAGATCGTGTCCGCCTTTCGAAAATCTTATCGCAGGCCCACAGGCTTATCTAGGACCTCCTTCAACAAAAACGCTCGTTTCAGCGATCCAGAAGTCCTAAGATCTCGCTTCAATGCTCTGGCCAAACTATCTCCGACCAATTCGTCTCCGTCGAGGGCAAACCCATCTACGCTAGAATGAGCATGATTCGCATGCTGCGAGCCGCGTGACGCATCAGACGCCTTCTGGATCTGAGATCTCGCAGTTCGAAGCTGCTCTTCAATCTGCTTCTGCTGTTCGGCAAGTTTTCGCTGCTGCTCCGCTACCTCGCTAGCGTAGTCTCGTACTGGAACTTCCACTACGGGACGAAAGACTGGCTCAGGTTCCGGAGCGCGACGTTCGGGCTCAGGTTCATTCCAGAAAGGAGTATCTTCCTCTTCTTCATAAACGAGCGTAGGCTCTTCGCGCTGCCGCGCATCTGGCCTCTGCTGTGGAGCTCCCCCCATCTGGCGCTCAAGGATCTTCCTGCGAATCTCCTCTTGAATCTTTCGACGGCGTTCCGCTTCTTCGGGGTCAATCTGCTCTTCTTCTTTTTTACCCCCCTTGATAGCGGAGAAGATGTAATAGACGATCACCACAACAGGGATGATCATCTGTACGATCTGGTCGAAATCTATCGCAATTACAGACATACGTAGCAAAATTTCAACTACGCTTAGCTACCCTGCGTACCGCTCTGGCCCTGTTGAGGCTTTGCGATTGAATCACGCATGCTGGTGTCCGACTCGATGTTCTTCATCTTATAGTAATCCATGATGCCAAGGTTACCGCTGCGAAAAGCTTCCGCCATGGCCAACGGAACCTGAGCTTCCGCTTCCACAACCTTCGCCCGCATCTCTTGAACCTTGGCCTTCATCTCCTGCTCGGCCGCCACCGCCGCAGCGCGACGAATTTCCGCCTGAGCCTGAGCCATGTTCTTGTTCGCTTCTGCCTGCGCTTCTTGCAGAGAAGCGCCCACGTTCGCCCCCACGTCTACATCTGCGATGTCGATCGACAGAATCTCAAAAGCCGTTCCCACGTCCAAACCGCGATCCAAAACCACCTTCGAAATGCTGTCCGGCGATTCCAATACCACCTTGTACGTATCGGCCGAACCAATTGTCGTAACGATACCTTCACCCACGCGAGCGATTACCGTCTCTTCCTTTGCGCCCCCAACGAAACGATCCAAATTCGTACGCACCGTTACACGGGCGCGGGCCTTCACTTGGATTCCATCCTTGGCCACGCCATCAATGGTCTTCTTAGCAGACTCTGAACTCGGGCAATCAATCACTTTCGGGTCAACCGAAGTACGGACCGCCTCCACAACCGACTTCCCGGAGCCCTTCGTCGCAAGGTCGATCGCGCACGCACGGTCCCAATCCAATTCAATTCCCGCCTTCATCGCAGCGATAATCGCCTGAACAGTCGGGATCAAATTACCGCCCGCCAAATAGTGGGCTTCCAATTCATCCGTCGAAAGCTCGATGCCCGCCTTCACCGCAGTGATGCGCGCATCGACCAAAACGCTGTAAGGCACGCCCCGCAGACGCATGGCGATAAGACTAGTGAAGCGAACGCCCGCTCCCGCCAACCAGGCCTTTACCCAGACGCTGATGAAGGACAAAAGCATAAAGCCGATCACAAGACCGAGCAACGCCAAGGCGCCGATACCAATCAATACGAGGTCAATAGCAAAAATAGGGTACATATTTAGGTTCATTACAATTTGGATACGATTATTCTAAAAGTTTCTTTCCCGATGATCTTCACATCGACATTCTTATCTACAAAACCCGACTTAGAAGAGGCTTCCATCTTCTTGCCGTTCAAGCTCACTACGCCCGTCGGGGCCAACGGCGTCACGGATCGAGCGATCTGCCCGACAAGCGATTCTTCCTGCTTAGTCTCTTCCTGGGAATTCCCCTTAATGGCGCGCGTCAGAAAAAACCGCTGACCAAACCGAGTCTTCGGCAAAATTTTTATCTCCACGAACAAAGCCGCTACCGTCAAAAGCCCAGCGACCCCCAATCCCGAAATGCCGCCAGTAATCCCGTAGCCGTCATAGGCGAAGAAGATCCCCGCCAAAATACACAAAGCGCCCAAGACGCCCAGAATCCCGCCCGGTACGAAAACTTCGAATACAACCAGAATCACCCCGGCGACAAATAAACCTAGGATCAAAGTCATTCCTCAAGCCCCTCCACCACGTAGCCGAACGTCTCCTTAGAAACAACCTTCACGCGCTCGCCTCTCTCTAAGCTACCTGAATCCAAACGGACTTCATAGTACTGACCCTCCACTTCAACCTGACCACTCGGGTAAAGGTCGGACATCGCAACGCCGATCTTGCCAATCAGCGAGTCCTCGGTCTCCTCGGAAAACGTATCCGCAGAACCCTTACTAGTACCGCCAATCGAAGCCCCCAAAACCATCGGGTTTCTTCCCGCCGTTTTTGGCAAGAAACGAACCAAGACCGCAATTCCCACCACCCCGAATATCATACCGATCATCAAATTAATAATCGGATCTACGAACATCCCGAAGTTCCATTCAAAGCCAGGAGTGCCCTCTGGCCAAATATCCGTCATGCTCCATATCAAGCTTCCCAACATGAGAGCGATACCCGACATAGCGAAGATAAGCGACCCAGGGAAAACGAAAATCTCCACTGCCAGTAAAATAATCCCCAAGACCAAGAACAAGAGGGCTTCGCTCCCCGCCAGACCCGCAACACTGTGTCCGAAAATAGCAATCACGAAAGCGCTAACACCCACAATGCCCGGTATTCCAAAGCCCGGCGTCTGGAACTCTATATAAACCCCAATCATTCCAATCGTGATCAGAAACGGAGCCACCGATACCAACAGGCTCGCTAGCTCCAAGGACCAAGTAGAATCGAATCGCTCCACAACGGCTGGGTTACCAAGCGCCAAGCTATCCATCAAATCATCCAAATCATCCACAATACCCGAGCCCAGCAAAGGCATCGGCGGGTCTCCATATTCCTGATGCGCCCGCTTGGCGTTCAGATTCAAGAGTTCGTCTTTCGCGCTAATAACGTCATCGCCGATCTTAAATTCGAAGGCCGGGTCCATCATCGCTCGAATCACCTCTGCCCTGTAAGGATACTGATCCGTGTACGCTTCCAGCTTGGCATTTAGGTAAGAGTTGATCTTCCTCTTCATGGAATCCTGAACATCTTCCCCCTGGCCCGTCACTACCTCAGCGCTGCCGATAGTCGCTCTTGACCCCATATAGATTTCATTCGTTACCGACGCGATGATCGCGCCCGCCGAAGTCGCATCTCCATTAACGTACGTAATCGTCTTGCCGGGAAACTTATCGAGAATCTCCATGATCTCCAAAGTGACGTCCAATCGTCCGCCCGGCGTATCCATATCCAACACTACAACATCGGACTCGTTCCGGATCGCCTCCTTCACGCCATTGCGAATCGCAAACAGCACTGGCTTCCCGATCGCATCCTTCACATCGATCACGTAAAATTTAACCGCATTCGGATCTATCGCTTCGATGCTCTCCTCCGCAGATTCGCTTGCCGCATCCGATACCTCCTCGACATCAGCGAAACCGAGCGAGCCCAAGCCCCAAACAAACCCCAAACAAACCGCTAAAAGACGAATCATCATCACTTTAATACACAGACTGACCAACCCAGGTCTCAATTGCAAGAATCACATAGCGATAATGCTAGCCGACTAATCGTAACTTCTTCGCGCCGCCTCATCGCAATCCTCCAACTCAAGACTCGGCCGCTCGCGACAATTAAATGCAGCATCGAGCGCAAGCTCGATGAATATCCCAAATTCCGAAAAAAAACCTTCCGCTCGCCCCCCAAATCCTGTTTTCATCCAAAACTCGCAGCAAATGGAGGAGATCGAATACTTAGGAGAAAAAATCAGGCGCTGGCAGGTCGGCTCATCCACCTTTCTCGTTTCGCCCGAGCGGGGCGCGCGCCTCATGAATTGGAATATCTCCTTCGCCGACGGCACCTTCCGCGACATCATCCGTTGGCCGCAAATCGAGTCGCCCGACCAAATAGTCAAAGCCCGCGGAGGCAATCCGATCCTCTTCCCTTTCAACGCCCGCACCTTCCACGAAGGCGAAATCGGCAAGTGGCGAGACCCCGACGGGCAGGTCCGCCCGATGCCGATGCACGGCTTCGCTCGCCAAGGCGTTTTCGAGATCACACGAATCGATCAAACCGGATTCGGAGCCAAACTTATCCCAGGTGAAGAAGCGACAGAAGCCTACCCCTACGAATACGACTTTGAGGTCATCTATCGCTTCGAAGAAAAGGAGCTAGACGTAGAATTTCGCCTCACCAACAACGACCAACGAGCCATTCCCTGGTCCGCCGGTCACCATTTCTACTTCAATCTTCCTTGGATCGAAGGCACCCGACGCCAAGACTACAAGATTCGCATTCCCGCCAAGGAAGCCTGCCGCCAAAACGACCAAGGCCTGATCTACGGAGTCAAGACCGGCAAAAAGTCGATCCCCATCTCAGACAATGATCTAGTCGACCGTATCCATTATCGCCTCACAGACTCCATCTTAGTTTGCGAGTGCGACATCGACGGTTCCCAAATCGAAATCGAAGTCGGCACTCAAGAAAAGCCCCATTCAGATTACGCCGTCGTCACCTGGACCGAATCCGATGACTCCCCCTTCTACTGCATTGAGCCTTGGATGGGTCCCCCAAACAGCCCCGAAAACCAAATCGGCTACCACCTCGTCAACCCAGGCGAATCAGGACGCTTCTCCGTCAGCGTCCGTATTTAGCCGACTGAAGATCGAATCAGACCTGTTCACGCGCGAGAGCGAGCAGCCAGCCGCTCCACTCACACGACCAACTCTTCGACCATACCCTCCCACTCCTCATCCAGCGTACCCTGAAAGATCGGCTTACCGCTACGACGATACCAGTACGACGCATTCCCGAGGTCCCCCTCCTTGCGGTGCAAATACGCATGCAGCCAATCAGTCTCATTGTCGCTCGGCGGCTGACAGCAATCATGCGCCTTATCCCACTCTCCCTTCCTGTCCCACCACAAGCCCTGAACCGCCATCGACCAATCGCTCGAAGGACCCTCATCGTTCTCTATACTCGCCAGAAATTCGTCCTTAGTCATCACCCAAAGCAAACTAAGCCCGCGACCGCACTCAAGCTATAACAACGCTCCCGCTAATTGCCTCCTTTACTTGCGTCGTAACAACTCGAAAACGCAGACTAAAATCACGCCAGATCCTAGGATCCCGCCAAGCGTCAAAGTCTCGCCTAGGATCAACCAGCCAAGACCCACCGCAACTACCGGATTCACATAGGCATGAGACGCCACCGCAGACGGCGAGCGATGTTTAAGCAAATAAACATAAGAGGTAAAGCCCGCCAAAGAACCCATCGCAATCAAGTAGCCAAACGCCCACCAAGATCTTGCCGATATCGCCGCAACATCCACATCGCCAAACTCCCCAAGCGCCGCCCCCGCCGCCAAGCAAACCAAGCCTCCGCAAAACATCTGCATCCCCGACTGCAACCACACATTGATCTTCAAGGGATTCCTTTTCGAGTAAACCGCCGCAAACGTCCACAGCATCACCGCAACCACCACCAATCCGTATCCAAGAAACGAATTCGTGACGCTGCCATTTCCCGTCCCAATCAAAAGGCCAACCCCCAAGAAACCGCCAATCACGCTTAGCCAAACACGCCAAGTCGGCCGCTCCTGCACGCCTCCCCACCAACCAAATAAAGTCATGAAGAAAGGCCCGCTCGCAATAATGAGCGCAGCCATACTCGAATCGATCCAAGTCTCGGCAAAAGTGACCACTCCATTCCCGCCCGCAATCATTAATCCCCCAACAATCGTCGAGTGGAGCCACTGAGAACCAGTCGGTTTCGTCGCTCCTCTCGCTCGAGCCAAGCCGTAAAGAACCATTCCCGCCAACAAAAATCGAGCCGTCGCCATCAAGAACGGAGGCATCGTCTCGATCGCCACCTTGATCCCCAAGTATGTAGAGCCCCACACTACATACAACGTCGCGAACGCCAAAACAACCGCCCAAAAAGGCGCCTGATCATCTTCTGGAACAATCGAAGCGATCTCCGATCGCCCACTGCTTGCCCCCACTTCCTCTTCTTCCTTCAAAGCCATTTCCTACTCCGCTTCCATCCTTCAATCTGCCAGTCCCGAGGCATACTTACTAAGTCTGTCGGGAGAACAATACCAGACAGGAGCTTCCTCCCAATAAATTATCTCCCGAGGTCGAAAAGATAACTGAGTATCCAGTAGTCCCGCGGGCACTACAAAGCACTCGCCGGATCTGCTCACATGAGGAAGAAAGGATCCGCAAGTCGAACAAAACCAAGTGTTGAATCCCGGATTATCCTCTCTCTGCGTAAACTTCCGGATCAAGTCCTCGCCCAAGGTCCATTTCAAATCCGATATATTCACAACCAAATTCGAGGCATGAGCGCTCCCCGTGGTCTTCTGACAACTCCTGCAAGCGCAGTAGCGAAATGCCAAAGGCTGCTCAGTAATCTCAAATCTCACCAAGCCGCAGAGACAAGATCCCGTAATCGTTTCATCGCTCATAGCAGTCTCATTGTAGCCAATGCCGCTTTGATACGTCCATGTGTTAAAACCGAATACCCCGTTCAAGGATTGCGAAAGCCACCTTCCTATCTCGCCTCGACACCCCAGGACAATCTTACAAAATAGCTCTTCGAAATGGAGATCTACCAAGTAAGATCCTTCCTCGCAGTCGTCGAAGAAGAGAGCGTAACCAAAGCCGCCAAACGCCTCTACACAACGCCCCCTTCCGTCAGCGCCCATATCAAGGCACTTGAAGACGAACTCGGTATAAAACTCTTCGAACGCTCCACCAAAGGCATGAAGCTCACCACCGAAGGTTCCGCCATCAGAGACAAAGCAGACCGTCTCCTCTCCGCCGCTCTCGAAATCTCCGCCCAAGCTGCCAGCCTCCGCGGTCAAGTCCTAGGAGGCGTCGAAATCGGCCTGAACAGCCCACCCTCATTCCTTAAAGCCACGCATCTCGCCGCCCAACTCCGCAAGGAGCACCCAGGCCTTGAACTGAACTTCGTCAGCTCCGACTCCCAAAAGATCATCGACGCCATCCGTACTGAAACCTTGGATGCAGGATTCATCTACGCCCCGATCGAACTTCGAGACCTTACCCGCATTCGCCTCCACCGCACCGAACTCTGCGTCCTCGTTCCAATCCAATGGAAAGACGAAACGCCTCCCAACGACTGGAAAGCGCTCGCATCCAAACCTTGGATATACACCCACTGCTATTGCGCCTTTCACGCCCAACTCGAAGAACAACTCAAAGAGCGAAACCTCACCCTCGCCACCCACGTCAATTGCGACAGCGACGACATGCGCATCGAACTCATTCGCAGCGGCATGGGTATCGGAATTATGGAGACATTCCAAGCCGACAAGCTCATTAAAGAACGTAAAGCCATTAAATGGCCAAGCGAGACCAGATTCTACTGCGATCTAGATTTCGCCTACCAAACTCGCCGGGCCAAGGAACCCGCCATCGCTGCCACGGTCGCCGCCATCACCCAACTCTGGGAAGTCAAAAGGTAGCGCCCGGGCGGTACACCTTTCCTGCCTATGATCCTAGGTCACTTATATCCGCACCACAATCTTCCCCAAATGCGCCGCCTCTCCAAACTCCCTCAAAGCTCGCGGCAGTTCCTCAAACGCATAGGGGCCCTGCACCACCGTCTTCACTTTCCCCGCATCGAATAATTCACTCGCAGACTCCAATCCCAAATTCGGCTTCAAAGCCAGAATCTTCAATTTCCGATCGCCGATTCGATTGACTACCGCGCCCATCGCCGCCATCTGCAGCAGTTTCCCCGCAGATCCCCCCAAAGCAACGTATCGACCTTTTGGATTCAGCGCCCTCAAGCATGAAAAAGGCGAGCGGTTAGTCTTCGCATCTAAAATCAGATCATACCGCTCTCCCTCCCTCGTAAAATCGACCATGCGATAGTTGATCACCCGATCAAACCCCATCTGCTTCATCATCTCAAGCTTGCACTCGCTATCTACACCAGTCACTTCGCCCACTCCCATCTCTCGAGCGATCTGTATCCCCAAAGTCCCTACGCCCCCTCCCGCGCCATTAATCAGCAAACGTTCGCCCGTAGCCAAATTTCCTACGTCCCTCAATCCCTGCAGAGCCAGAGCCGCCGCATGCGGTACAGCTGCCGCCTCCTCGAAGCTCAAACATTCAGGCTTGGGTCTCAATTCGACTTCGGGCACGCTCACATACTCCGCAAAAGCCCCAAATCCGCAGTTCGATAAATCGCCATACACTGCCTCTCCGATCGAAAATCTCGTCGATCCTTCCCCGACTTCCTCCACCACGCCCGACACATCCACACCCGGAATTCTCACTCTGGGTTTCGAAAGGCCCGCGAACAAACGAATATACGCCGGTTTTCCCGTCACCAGCGAAAAGTCCCAGTCATTGACCGAAGTCGCTCTTACGCGCACCAGAACATTACCCGCCTTCACTTCCGGCTTAGCGACCTCTCTCAATTCAAGCTGCTCCGGGGTCCCATACTCTTCCAAAATCAACGCCTTCATCAACTCTTCTTCTATTCGGACAAATAATCGAGCAACACTACCCGCTACGTTCAAGCAGAGTTACATGTCTATTTGCAAAGTCGCTCTCGACCAGGCCCACAAAAGGTATCTTCCTAAGCAAAATTGATTCTTCAACCTTCCCACTTATTCTTCACCCAAACTTTCGCCTCTTCCTCAAGGTAGACTTCGACCGCCGCGGGGGGCTCGAAGGCCGAACCCAAACCAAAGGTGTGGATCCGACCCCGATGAAATCGAAGCCGATGGCTCCGATTCGCCTCATTTCCTTTGGCCAGGTTAGTAAGCAAGACCACTCACCCTCCCAGAATGCCAAACGCGGAAGCCGTCTAAATTCGCTAAGCTAGTAGTATCCGGTGGGGTATTCGACGTATGGCGATTATGGGATCGATGAACGAATAGACCAAAAAATTAATCGTTTAATTTTTGTCGACCCCTCAAGCTTCCAGGTCAACACAAATTATCTTCCAATCACAGCCGACAGTTGTGAGACCAACTCTCTCTCCAACCGGAAACCGTGTAATTAAAATCAAATTAAATCCCTCGCTTTCTTTCGTTTACAAAAGTCATGACTCAGTCGAACATCCTCTCCGTCGAATCGTAAAACGCTCCCAGCCCTTTACGTCTGATTCCCTCCTCAAGCCCCTCCTTCCCTGCATGAGCAAGCGAGCTACCATCAAAGACATCGCCCTAGAAGCCGGCCTCTCTACCGCCTCCATATCCCAAGCCCTACGCCCAAGGCTCGGCTCAAACATCAAACTCCCTGAAGAAACCGTTAAGCGCATCAAGGAAATCGCCGAACGGCTAAACTACCGTCCACACGCAGGAGCCCGTTCCATACGCGCCCGCAGCTTCCACAACTTCGGTTTCTTCCTCGCCAAAGAAGGCGAATACACGCACTCGCCGGACGGATACATTGCAGGTGTTCATGATGCCGCTGACGCCAAAAACTACCGCATCACCCTCATACGCCTCCCACACCAAGCGGAAACGATTCGCCACCGTCTACCGTCCATATTCGACGAGCAAAACTTAGATGCCCTCATCATCGGAAGCTACCATGAAATAACGAACACGATTCACGAGAAGCTCCGCAAAGACAACCTTCCCATTGTTTATCTCAACGACAAGCACGCAAACAACTCCGTCTACGTCGACGACGTCGCGGGCAGCCGCATCGCCACCCAGCACTTAATCGACAAGGGTCGCCAATCCATCTGCTACATCCTTCGCAAATCTCCCGACAACCTGCCACTAGAGTCCTTGCACCACTCAGCGCCCGACCGACTCCAAGGATTCAAAGCCGCCATGGAAGCCGCAAGCTTGGAACCGCATACCAGCACCATTTTTCGAGAAACCGTCGTCGGTCCCGGCAGCGAACTCGACGACGAATGGTGGGAAAGCGTCAAGCATCACGACGCCTTGATCGCCTACGACGACGACCTCGCCAACGCCCTCGCCCGCTTTCTCTACAACAAGCGCATCCGCGTTCCTGACGACATCGCGCTCGTCGGATACAATGGCGACTACGGTTCACTCTCCGCCTGGCAGGAACTGACCACCATGCGGATCCCTTCGTACCAGATGGGCCGCGCCGCCGTAGAAATCGCCTGCGAACTCGTTAAAAACGACAACGCCACCCCCATCCCCTCCCAAAAATTCATCCCCCAGCTCATCCCCGGCAAGACCTCTTAATCCATCCTTCAAAGTCCGCCAAAATCATCTCAAAACCCTATTCAATTAAACGATTCATGGAAAACCTGCCCACAACTGAAGGCTCAACTTCAATCATCCAGAATCCAATCCTACGTGGCTTCAATCCCGATCCCTCCATCGTCCGCGTCGACAACGACTATTACATCGCAACCTCAACCTTCGAGTGGTTTCCAGGCGTGCAGATCCACCATTCAAAAGACCTCGTTAACTGGGAGCTAGTAAAACGCCCTCTCGATCGTATCGAACTTCTGGATATGAGAGGCAACCCCGACTCCGGCGGCATCTGGGCGCCCTGCCTTACCCACTCCGATGGACTCTTCTACCTCATCTACACCAACGTCCGCAGCTGGGATGATGGTCCTTACAAAGTTTCATACAACTACCTCACAACCGCCCCCAACATAGAAGGTCCTTGGAGTGACCCCATCTTCCTCACCGGCAGCGGATTCGACCCCTCTCTCTACCACGCCGAAGACGGCCGTAAATGGCTACTCAACATGATCTGGGACCACCGCCCCAGCAACAACAGCTTCGCCGGGATTCTCTTACAAGAATACTGTCCCAAAGCTCGAAAACTCGTCGGCCCAGTGAAGAACATCTTCCAAGGTACCGATCTCGGTCTCGTCGAGGGTCCCCATCTGTACGAGAAAGACGGATACTACTATCTCGTCACAGCGGAAGGCGGCACGCAATACGAACACGCTGCCACCGTCGCTCGCTCCACGAACATAGACGGTCCTTACGAAGTTTGTCCCCATAATCCTCTTACTTGCGCCTTTGAGGCAGCAGACGCTCCCCTCAAGAAAACGGGCCACGGTTCTCTCGTCGACACCCCCGACGGCGAATGGTATTTCGTCCACCTCTGCGGTCGCCCGATCGACGGTAAACATTGCCCGCTCGGTCGCGAAACCGGTATCCAAAAAGTGGACTGGCCCGAAGGCGAATGGCCCGCGCTCTCGCACGGAGGCAGCGTCCCAGCCCTCAAAGCCCCCGCTCCCAACCGCTACCAAGCTGCGGCAAAAGTGGCGGCGCCCTTCTCGCAACACGTCGCATTCGACAGCGACCAACTGAACATTCATTTCCAAAGCCTCCGTCGCCCTTTCAGCGAAGACTGGCTCAGCCTCACTGCACGCCCGGACTGGCTACGCCTCTATGGACAAGAACCCACCGTCAGCCGCTTCGACCAAAGCCTCATTGCCCGACGTCTCCAGAGTTTCAATGCAGACGTCGAAACCTGTATCGACTTCACCCCACCCACTTTCCAGCAAATGGCTGGCCTCATTGCATACTATGATACCGCCAACCACTTCTACCTTCGCATTAGCCAAGACGAAAGACTCGGCCGTTCGCTCAACATTATCCAATGCCAGGGTCGCGAAACCATCATGGTCCTAACGCAAGATATCTCTATTCCCGATGAGGGCCTTGTCTACCTAGCCGCCAATATTGAAACCACGTATCTACAATTCAAATACTCGATGGACGGCGAAAATTGGACGCGAATCGGACCACAGCTCCCCATGAAGGTCCTTTCTGACGATTACTTCAAACTCGGGTTTACCGGAGCCTTCCTGGGCCTCTGCGCTCAAGACATCTCTTGCCATGGCCACCATGCTGACTACCGATACTTCAAATACTCCGAAAGGTAATCCCTGTAGCTAGGGAGGAGCGGCTTGCTTCCCCCAACTTCTTTCTCACAAGAATAGAGTAGCCTCCATCCAGACACCCTTCTACCGTCGGCCCTTTTCATCGGAAATGCCAGACGCAACTCCACAACGCATCGGCCTCTTCGGAGGCTCTTTCGATCCCATCCACAATGGCCATCTCATCATGGCTCAGGACGCCTGCGAACATCTCAATCTTGATCGGATCTACTTCATTCCTGCCGGCGAAGCCCCACTCCGCAGCAACAAACCCCATTCCTTAGCAGAAGATCGCTTCGCTATGGTCGAAGCCGCCATCACAGACAACCCTAGCTTCGAAGCTTCCGACGTGGACATAAAACGCGAAGGCATCAGTTACTCTATACACACGGTTAATGACTTCTCAAAGACTCACCCAGAAGCCCATCTCTTCTGGATCGCTGGAGCCGACCAGGCGGCCCAACTCGGCGACTGGCGTCGAATCGACGATATCGCAAAACGCGTCGACTTCATCTTCCTCCAGCGCGACGGGAATTCATTCGAGAATATCCAGCTCCCCTCCAACATTCGTCATCACCTTGCTCCCACCCACAACTTCGATGTCAGTTCCAGCGAGATACGCCAGCGGCTTAAAGAAGGCCTCTCGGCAAACTACTTCTTGCCAGCCACAGTTTTAGATTACATCAAGTCCCGAAATTTATATCAATAACGAGGGAAACTATGACGCTATCGAACGCATTCACCACCGAGAGCCGGAACTTGATCGCCGCTTGCTGCCAAGCCTTGGACGATACCAAGGCGGAAGATATCAAATTGCTCGACGTCAGCGAAATCTCATCGATCACCAATTTTCTGATCCTCGCCAACGCCAACTCCGAACCGCACCTGCGAGCGCTCAAACGAGATCTGGACAAGGCCATAAAAGACCAAAAAGCCAAAATAGTTGGGATCGATGAAGGCCGTGAAACGGGCTGGTCCGTAGTGGATGCATTCGACGTGATGATCCACCTTTTCACGCCCGAGATGCGCGAAACTTACGACTTAGAAACTCTCTGGAAAGACGCCAAAACTCTAGACGTCGCCCCTTTCCTCTCAGAAGTCGACAGCCAAAGCGCCTAATACGCCCTTCCCAAGCGTCATCCCAAGTCGCCTTAAAAATTGTATCCTAGGGAACTGACAAGACGCTGATCCTCGCGCCTATCTCGATCTAGCGAGTGGTCGTACTCCAGCTCGTACCGCATCG
>JBCCZW010000019.1:0-16724 GCA_039186805.1 Verrucomicrobiota bacterium | reverse complement strand
GGAAGCGGAAATCGGGTGGATCGGCTTGCCATCATCATCATGGGGAATGTGCTGTTTCATCTGTTCCCAAATCTCGTTGGAAACCGTGATGCCGTTGCCATTCAAATCCATGGAGAAGGGCGTAATCACATGGGCTTCGGTGCCGAAACCGATGGTCGCCGCCAAGGGCTGACCGGCAAGCATATGCGCGCCGTCCAATTCTCCATCGATCACCCGGTCGAGCAGAACTTTCCAGTTGGCCTGAGGCTCTAGGGTGACGAACAGCCCTTCATCCTCGAAATAGCCGAGCTCATACGCCCAAGACCGAAATAATGACGCGCGCTTCGTTGAAAGAACTCTCTATTTTCAAGAGAATGGGTAGCGCTGAATCCATATATAAAACGTCGGTCTACTTGCTCAAACTGATCACCGTCTATTGGGTCTTCCAGGAAATAAGTGAAGTTCGACCAAAGGTCCATGTCGTAGTATATTGAATACGCGGACAGTCTTGTGGACGCTTGCGTGTTGTTGCGTTCCCAGGACGCGTTCAGGCTGTAGCGAGAAGATTCACCCCCGACTGTGGGATCTAGGAAGCCGGAAGGTCTGATTCGATTTTGGGTAATCGCTCTTACGGGGATCTGATCTGTTGAGTTCCAAGTGGAGTCGTAGCCCATAAAACCAATGGCCAGTCGATCGTTTTGATGTTGGTGGCTAAACTTCAGAAGGCCGTTAATCTTATCGAGATTTTCATCAAGTTCCCAGGGGCCATCGTTTAGCTCGCGTTCGAGGGCAAATAGAAGATTGCTATGACCTATCTCAAGGGTGTCGATAACCAGGGCGCGTTGGCTATTGTGTTCTCCTAGGCTGAGACTTGCTAAACCGCTTTCGCGAATGTCTGAAGTTTGAATTCGCGCCGAGCCCGCTCCGGTGAAGTCCCCGGACTGAGCGTCGTAGGAACCTTTTTGGTAAGCAAGCAGTTCAACCGTTTCGGGTATAAGGAAGTTGAGATCGGTATAGCCCTGACCGTGACCGTGAGAAACCATGTTAACGGGCATTCCGTCAACGAAGGTGGCGAAGTCGGTGCCGTGATCTAAGTTGAAACCTCTTAGGAAGTATTGATTCGCTTTTCCACTGCCGCTGTGCTGAGTGGCAATTAGTCCCGGCACCGTTTCAAGGATCTCGCCGGGCCTGAGAAGAGGCCGGTTGTCAAGATCTACTCGACCGATGTAACCTTCAGATGCTGAAACGGCTTCGCCAACGATGGTGGTCGCGCGGCCTTCCACAACAAAGTCATCCATTTCCTCGGCATCGTGCGCCAAGGTTAAGCGAGCAATCAATAGAACAACAATCGGGGGTAAAGAGAAGCTATGTCGATTCATATTAGGAAACAGAAAACGAGCTAACACTAACGAATCTTTTTCTTACATAGATTCAAATTTTTTTTACGTATTCACGGAATTCGGTCATCACCCCATGGATCTATAGTGCAATGCACTACAGCATGTTAGGTCCTAGGGTTCAGCCGATGGTGGTATATACGTTTGAACAAGAAACGAGTCGGCATAAAGTAGGGTAATTATGAATACGTATAGGGAATAGCGCCCCCACTCACTTCTTAACCCTCCGCATAATAGGCTCCCCAAAGAGAGCTTAATTCTCTTCAAAACCTTATGGTTCAGTTTTGAGGGATAAACTTCACGATCTTGCCAGCTTCGTCTCGATGCGAATCGGCGAGGGAACTTTCATCTTGCTCGTTGATGAGTTCGCGTCGGAGCCAGTCCAAGGCGGCGTTGACCGCTCTCGTTTTTATTGCCTGGCGGGTCCCGAAGCTTCTGATGCGTTTAGACCAAATCCCGGTGGGCGTGTGAAGACCGATGAATAGGGTGCCAACCGGTTTATCATCGTCCCCGCCGAGAGGGCCCGCATAACCGGTTATGCTCAAAGTGTACTCAGCTTCCAAGGCTTCTGAAACCCCGCTGGCCATCGCGATGGCGACTTCAGCGCTTACAGCTGTGTGCTGCTGTATCATTTCTTCGGGTACATCTAGGAGATCAATCTTGGTGTCGTTTGAGTAGCATACGATTCCGCCTAGGAAAAACTTCGAAGCGCCGGGAATGTTCGTAAATGCATTGGAGAGTTGGCCTCCGGTGCAGCTCTCTGCGACCGCAAATGATTTGTCTCGCGATCTCAAGATATCTGAAACGACTTTTGCGACGCTGTCATGCCCAAAGCAAAGGAAGTCGTCTCCCAAGATTCTTTTGCATTCTTCGGCGATTTCCAAGAGGGCCTCGTGATCTTCTGTATCAGAAAAACTGATGCGCATGTCTACTTGCCCGTGATGGGCGCAATAAGCGACTACTAGATTTTCGTAGTCCTCGAAAAGGGGCGCCATACGGGTTTCGAGGGCGGATTCTCCGATTCCGATGGTCCGAAGCTGGATGAAATTCTCGCTTTCCTCGATGTATCCAATTTCTTCCAACTTCGGCAAAACCTGATCGAGAATCATTGGCTGAAGCTCGCTTGGCGGACCTGGAAGCATGATGAGGACTTTCCCCTCTTTCTCCAACCAAAGACCTGGAGCGGTACCGTTGGGATTGTAGAGCACTTCCGCGCTTCTGGGGCGGTAGGCTTGCTTCTTGTTGTTGTCGGTCATTTTCTTCCCGAGTGAAGCGAAGCGGTCCTGAATCATCTCTAGGATGCTGTCGTCAAAAACGAGCGCTTCGCCGAGAACTTCGGAGATCGCTTCTTTCGTTCGATCATCTACTGTGGGACCCAGTCCGCCCGTAGTGATGACCACATCCGCTCTCTCCCAACAATAGCTAAAGTAGTCGGCGATGTCTTCGGCTTCGTCGGAAATGGTGAAGTTGGCCTTCATACTGACGCCACGTTTGCGGAGCTGCTCGCCGACAAAAGTCAGATGCCCGTTGGCCGTCAATCCAAGGAGGAGTTCTTCTCCCAAGGTTATGAGCATGAAGGATTTCTTAGAGTTCATGTTTCGTAGGTCGATACCGATGCAATTGTTCCTTTGCTTGGCGCAGGTAAATATTAAGCTAAGTTGGAGAAAATGCCAGCATCGGAGCCCAGCAATTTGAAGGAAAAAGTGCGTCGCCTGCCAGATAAGCCGGGAGTTTATCTGATGAAGGACCGACTGGGCAGCGTAATTTATGTGGGTAAAGCGAAGAATCTGAAAAAACGCGTTTCCACTTATTTTCAGGCATCCAGGAGTTATCGGGATCGTCCAAAGATTCGAGCCTTAGTCCAGATGATCTATGACTTCGAAACCATAGAAGTGAAATCCGAGCCCGAAGCTCTCTTACTCGAAGGACAGCTCATCAAGAAGTGGAAGCCGAAGTACAATACGGATTTCGTCGATGATAAACGTTTCTTGTTAGTTCGAGTCGATATGACACGCGACCTGCCTCGCTTTACTTTAGTTCGTTTTAAAAAGGAGGATGGGGCACAGTACTTTGGTCCCTTCGCCCATGCTCAGCACATTCGACGAACTCTGAATGAAATGAGGAAACGCTTTGGCGTGCTGCTGGGGGATGCGAATCCAGAGAAGTTGGATGACGGTACCTTTCGCCTTTATCAGGATGTGCGTTCCGAGCTCTATGAATTCGATAACGTTGTCAGTCCCGAAAAGTACGCAGAGCGAGTATCCGCGGCCTGCTTCTTTCTGGAGGGAAAATCTCGGGAGATTCTCGAAGAGCTCAAAGAAGAGATGATGGCAGAGGCAGCCAGGAAGAACTTCGAGAAAGCGGCCGAGCTCCGCGATATCGCGCAGGGCCTGGAGCTTTCTCTGGCTAAGACGCGAAAGTTCGAGCGCGATGCGCAACCGAAGCAAGACGTATCCGAGGGCCTGTTACGGATTAAGTCTGAATTGAGTCTTCCCAGTATGCCTGAACGAATGGAGTGTTTCGATATTTCGCATATCTCGGGCACGTTTGTAGTGGCTTCGATGGTACACTTTGAGAATGGACGGCCTAACAAGCAACAATACCGTCGTTTTAAGATAAAGAGCTTCGAAGGAAACGATGACTTTCGTTCGATGGAAGAAGTGGTGGGACGTCGCTATCGGCGGATGCATAAAGAAGGAAAGCCTTTTCCCGATTTAGTCGTGATTGATGGAGGCCAAGGTCAAGTAGGAGCGGCGATTCGGTCGTTCTTACTGCAGGACTTGGACCCTCCGCCAATCATCGGATTGGCCAAGAAGCACGAGACGATTATCTTTCCTGACGAACGTCCCCCTCTTCGCTTGCCCTTGAGAGACAGCGGGCTGCAGCTTTTACAACGAATGCGGGATGAGGCTCATCGGTTTGCGAATACCTACAATGCCGACCTCCGAAGCAAAAAGATAAAAGAGAGCATTCTTGATGATTTCTCTGGATTGGGTCCGAAGCGTAAGGAATTGTTGATGGAGAAGTTCAGCGATATCGACAAATTGAAGCACGCATCGATCGAACAATTGCAGGTTATCGAAGGAATCGGTCCTAAGTTAGCTGAATCCTTAAAGGAATTTTTGGATACGCATTATGCGAGATAGAACCGGAACTTTCTCAAGTGCCGCTACGTAGTGAAGGTTGAGAGAACTTCGATGAATAAGAAAAAGACCGCTTCCTTTTGGGAAGAGGTCTTTGTATCAAAATAATGGCGACTCGCTTTAAGCGTGGGCTGGGATCTTGAGATCTTCCAGCTTGAGGACGTTCTTTGGGATGTCCGGCGATGACGGAATGGGAACTGCCTTCCAAAATTTGGATACAGCCTTCTGCCAGTTGTCCAAGAGATCTTTAGCGTGTGGACTTTGAGTCGCATTGAAGTGAGCTTCGACTACCTTTTTCAAAGCATCGACTTCACCACTGTCGCCAAGGCGTTCGATGCTGATCATCTCTGGGTTGAAGTTCGCTTCGAATGTTCCTGCTTCGTCATAGACGAAAGCCAAACCGCCGCTCATACCCGCGCCGAAGTTGACTCCGGTTTGGCCAAGGACTACGACAAGACCACCGGTCATATATTCGCAACCGTGGTCGCCGACGCCTTCTACTACGGAAACAGAGCCGGAGTTACGCACGCCGTAGCGTTCGCCGGCGCGGCCTGCGGCGAAGAGGTGTCCGCCAGTAGCTCCGTACAAGCAAGTGTTGCCTATGATTATATTTTCCTTCCAGACGAAGCTTTCTTCATCCTTCGGCGCGACGATGATCTCACCGCCCGACATGCCTTTGCCGACATAGTCGTTGGCTTCACCCTTGAGGTTCAAGCGGATGCCAGGAGCGAGGAGCGTGCCAAAACTTTGTCCTGCAGTACCCTTCAGATCGATATCGATCGAAGCAGGCGGCAGGTGATTCGGACCGCGAACGTAGGCAACTTCGCCGGAGAGAAGCGTACCGAGACAACGATCGGTGTTGTTAACCTTGTATTTGCCGCGGAATGACGAAGCGCGTCCGACGATAACGTCCTTGGATTCCTGGATGATCGTTTGGTCGAGGCATCCGTCGAAGCCGAGGCGTTCGTTGCGGGTCCGGGTGTGAACGCGCGGAGATTCGCCGGAAGGGTCGGGATCGTGCAGTAGGCCGCTCAAGTTCACCATGCCGCTCTTCGGATTTTCTTCATCCTCGATTTGCTCGAGAAGATCCACACGCCCAATGAGATCGTCCATCTTGCGGAAGCCGAGCTTGGCCATGTAGGCGCGAACGTCTTCTGCGACGGCATTGAAGTAGTTGATAACGTTTTCCGGTGTACCCTTGTACTTTGCCCGAAGGTCTTCGCGCTGGCTGGCGACTCCAACTGGGCATGTATTCAAATGACAAACACGGAACATCGCGCAGCTAGCGGCGATCATGGCTGCGGTGCCGAAGTTGTACTCTTCCGCGCCGAGGATGGCTGCTTTGATGATGTCGAGGCCGGACTTCATGCCGCCGTCTGTACGGAGGATGACGCGATTGCGGAGACCGTTCATCATGAGGACTTGATGAGTCTCGGCCAAGCCGATTTCCCAAGAAGAACCTGCGTGCTTAACCGAAGAGATCGGCGAAGCGGCGGTTCCTCCATCGAATCCAGCGATGTGGATGACGTCGGCGTATGCTTTGGCGACGCCCGCTGCCACCGTACCGACGCCCGAGCTGGAAACCAGCTTCACGCAAACGCGAGCGCGAGGGTTTACTTCTTTTAAGTCGAAGATGAGCTGAGCCAAATCCTCGATGGAATAGATGTCGTGGTGCGGCGGGGGAGAAATTAACGTGACGCCGGGAACGCTGAAGCGCAGACGAGCAATAAGCGGAGACACCTTGTGTCCCATGAGCTGACCGCCCTCACCTGGTTTGGCGCCTTGAGCTACTTTAATTTCGATTTCCTTCGCGGTGGAAAGATACTCTGCGGTGACGCCGAAACGTCCCGACGCCACTTGCTTGATTGCTGAGGAAGCGTTGTCGCCGCTTTCAAGGAGCGAGTAGCGCCGTGGGTCTTCCCCGCCCTCCCCTGAGTTCGACTTTCCTCCGATTCGATTCATCGCAATGGCGAGCGTTTCGTGACATTCGGGAGAAAGCGCTCCCAGGGACATCGCTGCAGTTGTAAAGCGTCGCCGGATGTCTTCGATTGGCTCTACCTGTCCGATGTCTACTCCCTTTTCGGGCCACTTCACTTTTAGGAGGTCTTTGATGGCGTAAGCCTGGTGCTCGTCGGCTTGCTGCTTGTATTTGGTGTAGTCCTCAGGATCACGGGTTTTAAGGAATCGGTGCATACCTCCCACTACCTTGGGATTCCAAGCGTGATACTCGCCGCCTTTGCGGACCACCTTATAGTAGCCTTGGCTCTCAAGTTCAGCTTCTTTCTCTTCCGAGAATGCGTCGCTGTGACGTTGGAGCGTTTCCTTTGCGATTTGCTCGTAAGAGATGCCGCCGATTGGAGTAGGCGTACCGAAAAAGCAGTCGTCGACAACTTCCTGTGAAATTCCGATGGCTTCGAAGATCTGAGCGCGGCAGTAGCTGAAGAGCGTACTGATACCCATCTTCGCCATGATCTTGAGTAGACCCTTTTCGATCGAGTTACGGTAATTAAGCAGAGCCTTGTTCGCATCGACGCCTTCCTTCAACTCGCCTCTTTCGGCAAAGTTGTTCATGATGGCGAGAGCGATGTACGGATTGACCGCGTTAGCGCCGAAGCCCAGCAAGCATGCCACTTGGTGCACGTCGCGCGCTTCTCCCGTTTCGCAAACGATATCGCACTTCATGCGAAGGCCGGCTTTGATGAGCGTTTGGTGAACGATACCGGCTGCGAGCAGCATAGGCACGGCAACCCGATCTTTATTCACAGCGCGATCTGAAAGGATGAGTACTTTCGAAGACTTTTCCTTAACCGTCTTTTCGGCCCGGGTCGCGAGATCCTTAACAGCCTTTTCCAAACCTGCTTCGCCAGAGCTCGCATCGAATGTGACGTCGAGACGGGAAACGCGGTCCTTAAGGAACGGCATATTGAAGAGACCGTCGAGCTCGTGGTTGAAGAGAACCGGCGAGTCTGTGAACGCGAAAGACGAGCTTTGCGGCATGTCTTCGAAAAGGCCGAGGCGTCCGCCGATGTACATGTTGACTGACATGACGGGACGTTCGCGGATCGAGTCGATCGGCGGGTTGGTAACCTGAGCGAAGAGCTGCTTGAAGTAAGTATAGAGGAGACGGGGCTTGCGTGAAAGGAACGCTAGAGGCGTGTCGTCACCCATGGAGCCGAGCGCCTCTTGTCCGCTTTCCGCCATCGGTTTAAGGATGACGTTGTATTCATCTTTCTCATACCCGAAGGCGAGCTGAGACTTGATCTCTTCGTCTTCTGCCTTGGCGGGCGCGATGCTGGAGTCCTTAGCGAACTCCTGTATGTTCACTAGATGCTCGCGGCACCAATCTGTGAAGCGGGAGTCCTGCGCGATGGCTTCCTTGATGTCGTCGTTGTCGAGGAACTTCTTCTCCTCGATGTCGATAGCGATCATTTTACCTGGGCCGAGGCGTCCGGAGCGGACGGTCTTCATATCGGTTTCGTCTATCAGGCCGAGTTCGGAAGCGAGAAGAACAGTGCCGTCTTCGTAAATCTTGTACCGAGCGGGGCGGAGACCGTTGCGGTCTAGGGATGCGCAAACGTATCGCCCGTCGGTAAATGCGACTGCGGCGGGACCGTCCCAAGGTTCGAGGATACAGCCGTGGTATTCGTAGAAACCGCGGAGGTTGTCGGAGAGTTCTGGATTGGTTTGCCAAGAAGGCGGCATCATCATCATCACCGAATGCATTGCGCTGCGACCGCCCAGGGTAAGAAGTTGGAGGGCATTGTCGAAGCTGGCCGAGTCGGACATGTCCGGTTGGATGATGGGCATCAAATCCGCGAAGCGGTCGCCCCAGATACCGTGTATGTCGGTTCCTTCGCGAGCGCGCATGAGGTTGCGGTTGCCGCGGATGGTGTTGATTTCGCCGTTATGCGCCATCATGCGGAATGGCTGGGCGAGGTGCCACTGAGGGAAAGTGTTGGTCGAGTAGCGTTGGTGGAAGATCGCGAAGGCCGTGGTGTACTTCTTGTTCTTGAGGTCTGGGAAGTATTGTCGGACTTGCGGGGAGTTAAGCATCCCCTTGTAGATGATCGTCGTGTTGGAGAAGGAGCAGATGTAGAAATCCTCGATCTTCTCTTCGATGGCCCGTTTTTCGATGATCTTCTGGGCGATGAAGAGCTTTCGTTCGTACTCGATGCTGGAAATTTCTTCGGTCTTGGCGATGAGCGCCTGAACCATGTGCGGTTGAGTCTCCTCTGCCTTGCGGCCAAGGCAACTGGAGTCGACCGGAACCTCGCGCCATGCGAGAAGAGAGAGCCCTTCTTGCTTGATGACTTCCTCGATGATCTTTTTGCCGTGAGATTGGGCGTAATCGTCGTTTCTCGGCAGGAAGAAGACGCCGACGCCTAGATCGTTGTCATTATATAGCTGCTTGCCCTTCTCTTCCAGGTAATCGCGGAAGAGCTCGTAGGGAATTTGCGTCAAAACACCTGCTCCGTCGCCAGTGATCGCATCGGCGTCAACAGCGCCACGATGCGCGAGGTTCTTGAGAGCTTCGATCGTTTTTTTCAGCAGATCGTGCGAGCGCTCGCCATTGATGTTGGCAAGCATGCCGACGCCACAGTTGTCGTGCTCGAATTCTTTCTTATACAGAAGAGGAGAAGCTTGGATCTGATTCATTGGTTAAGAATGAGGTGTTTTGCGTTTATACCTTGGTCTAGAGGGCAAAAAGGGCCGGATCTTGATTATCCGGCCACTTGATGCTTCGTTCTGATGCGTTTGTTAGAAGAACCGGATGGGCTGCGATTGCTTTCGCATTTCCTCGTGCTCTTCATCGGTGCAGCCGCGATCGGTGGGAGCATCCGCTTCCGTTTCGCTCGGCTTTACCAGGTTGTTGCTTAGCATGTAGTTTTCGACTTCTTCGCCGCTTACGTCCGCCAGCATGATGCCATCAATTTCAACACAGGGAGAGAGAGGTTGCCCAGATTTGGCAACCATCTCGGCATAGTTCTCCTGGCTGTTGATGATGTCGATGTCTTCATACTCGAGCTTGTGCTTCGCCATGATTGCTCTAACGCCCATGCTCCAACCGCAGGTAGGTTTCAAGTATGCTTTGATTTTCATAGTTCAACAAAGGTTGCAGGTTCTATGCCTATAATAGGCCATGAAGCGACATGTTCAACTAACCGAAAAGCGTTCTGCAAGTATTTTTGTCGGACGATAGATTTGCGCCGGGCTAATTTAGGAGGGCAGAGGGCAGAAAAACTAAGGATAAGACATCAAATGTCTTATCTACATTATTATTATGGGCGGCGTGACGGAGCTTAATCTTGCTTCTCGAATCCTCGAAAGCAGACTGAGACTTGAGACAACCGAGAACTTACAAATCTAAATAATCAATATGGCAAAAGGTAAAACGAACCCCCTTCCCTCCTCAGACAATCGCGAGAAGAACGTCGAAATGGCGATTTCTGCGATCACCAAGCAGTTTGGCGAGGGGTCTATCATGCGTCTTGGGGCGGGTTCTCACATGAAGGTCGAAACGATTTCGACCGGTTCTCTTTCAGTCGATTTGGCTTTGGGAGTGGGAGGTCTACCGCGGGGACGTATTTGCGAAATCTATGGTCCGGAATCTTCCGGTAAAACGACGCTTTGTTTGAGCGTGATCGCGGAAGCCCAACGCAAGGGCGGCATCGCGGCCTTCATCGACGTGGAACACGCGCTTGACCCGAAGTACGCTCGCAACTTGGGAGTGGACGTCGACAGCTTGCTCGTTTCTCAACCCGATAGCGGTGAGGACGCTCTTAATATAGCTGAAACTTTGATCCGCTCGAATGCGATCGATGTGATCATCATCGACTCCGTAGCGGCCCTCGTTTCGAAGAATGAACTGGATGGTCAGATGGGTGACGCGACGGTTGGTTCGCAAGCGCGTTTGATGAGTCAAGCGATGCGTCGCTTAACTGGTATTGTGAACAAGACGAAGTGCATCTGCTTGTTTACTAATCAGATACGCGAGAAGATCGGAGTTATGTTCGGCAGCCCAGAGACGACTCCTGGCGGTCGCGCTTTGAAGTTCTTCGCATCGGTTCGGATGGATATTCGCCGGATTGGTCAAATAAAGGATACTTCCGGCAACGTGATGGGGAATCGTACTCGCGTTAAGATTGTGAAGAACAAAGTCGCTCCTCCGTTCACCGACTGCGAATTCGATATTATGTACAATGAGGGCATTTCGCGGACAGGTTCGATTATCGACTTGGGGATCGAGCAAAAGGTCCTGGAGAAGAAGGGCGCGTGGATCTCTTATCAGGGTGATCTCGTGGGACAGGGACGCGAAGCGGCTAAGACTTTCTTAAAGGAAAATCCAGAGACCATGGAGAAGATCAGCCAAGAAATCTGGAACGCGATCAACCCTTCGGAAGAATCTGAAGAGCCAGAGAAGTTGGAAGCGAAGGCGAAATAGAATCAGGCTGACTCGATTTGAAATTTGCAAAGGACCGCGTTGGCGGTCCTTTTTTGTTTGTATACTGATTCGCTTCGAAGAAATAAGGATTGAGATCTGTAGGGCGGGGCGTTGACCCGCCAATCTTCTCGACTACCGGATCGACGCTCCGGCCTACAGTTTGGTGGGACTTTCGATAGAATTTATACGTATGAGTAATTTGGATACAATAGCTGCGGTCGCCACACCGCATGGGGAATCGGCGATTGCGATGATTCGGGTGAGTGGCGCTGCGTCCTTAGACTTGTGCAACGCGATCTTTTCTCGTAATTCCCCTCCCCCTCCTCGTCGCAATTGCTATGGCTCCTACTGTTCTCAGTCCGGTGAAATCCTGGACGAGGTAGTGTACTCTTACTACAGAGGACCGAGCTCTTTTACGGGTGAGGATACGATTGAAATTTGCTGCCATGGTAATCCGTTGATTTCCATTCGCATCTTGGAGGATCTCTTTGAGCGGGGATGCCGTCAGGCAGAAGCTGGTGAATTTTCTAAGAGAGCCTTTACCAATGGTCGTATGGACCTGACTCAGGCTGAAGCGATTATGGAGCTGATTCATGCTCGAAGCGAGAAAGCGATTCGGGCCGCCAATAACCAATTGCGGGGAGCTTTTGGTCGGAAGCTGGGAAAGCTTAAAGACGACTTGCTTGCGAGTATTGCAACTATCGAAGCCTATATCGATTTCCCTGAAGAGGATTTGCCTGAGGAGCAGAAACAGGTTCAGATCCGCAGTATCCAAAACATTGTTACTTACTGTTCTCGGATGATCGACAGCAGTAAGTATGCTGCTTTGCTGCGTGACGGCGTCAAGACGTTGATCCTCGGTGAGCCAAATGCTGGTAAGAGTTCTCTCCTTAATTGCTTGCTAGGTTTTGATCGCGCAATAGTGAGCGATGAGCCGGGTACTACTCGCGATTTTCTACGAGAGCGAGTATCTTTAGGAGCTTATAGTATACAGCTAATGGATACGGCGGGTTTGAGGGAAGCTGAGAGCGGAATCGAACGCGAGGGGATTAGGAAAACGGTAGAGCTCTCTGAGGAATGCGACGTGTTTTTGTTGGTGGTCGATTCCACTTCCCCCTCCCCTGCTTTGCCTGAGGAAATCGCGAGTCGATTATCTAAGGACAACTGTATCGTTGTGCGGAATAAGATGGATCTCGAGGGTACGATCGAACTTTCCTCGGATCTATCTGATTACGAATTGGTGGAAATGTCTGCCAGTTCGGGCGATGGCCTGGAATCGTTGAGAAACAAGCTCCATGAACTCATCGATACGCACTTCGCGACAGATGATGATGATCTCATTTTGGTGAACGCTCGCCACAGCTCTGCCCTTAAGGAATTGAATGCTTGCCTGGAGTCGGCCATCGAGAAGTTCGAGATGGGCGATGATGCAGAACTCATAGCCAGCGATATGCGAGGAGCCCTCGACGCGATTGGTCAAATCCTCGGCCGAATCGACAACGAACGTATGCTTGATGTCCTCTTTTCGACCTTTTGCATAGGAAAGTGACTTCTCGTAACTAGCTAGGAAACAGCTGGTTCTGGGTATGTTTACGTTAGTTTTACATTTTGAGAAGTCTATTTTGACCGCAGATTACTCAGATGATCACAGATGAGTTTCTTAGGTTCTGAACAGCTTTAGCAGTTATATCATCTGAGTAATCTGCGATTAGATTTCCTAGCCAAGATCGGACTTGAGGTCCCCTCCCCTCTGCCTATGGTCCTGCGGCTTATGAACAGTTCGCTGGATCCATATGATGTCATTGTTTGTGGAGCTGGGCACGCCGGTTGCGAGGCCGCTCTCGCCTCTTCACGCATGGGCGCGCGGACGCTTATCTTGAGCGGCAATATAGATACCATTGCAGCCATGAGTTGTAATCCGGCAATCGGTGGCGTGGCGAAAGGTCAGATTGTTCGTGAAATTGATGCCTTAGGGGGCGAAATGGGAATCAATACCGATGTGACGGCTATTCAGTTCCGTCTGCTCAATGCCTCCAAAGGTCCAGCCGTGCAGTCCCCCCGCGCTCAGTGCGATAAACGAGCCTATGCCCTTCGCATGAAGCATGTGCTCGAGCACCAAGAAAATCTGGATGTCTTTCAGGCTACTGTCACGGGTTTGATTTACAAGGGCGACAAAGTGGTTGGTTGCCGCACCAATCTTGAGGTCGATTTCTTTGGCAAGACCGTGATTATCACCACCGGGACGTTTCTTCGTGGCTTGATGCATGTTGGCAAAAATAAGACTGAAGGCGGTCGTATGGGCGATTTCACTGCGAAAACGCTTTCCTCCAGCTTCACTGAGGCAGGAATTGAGCTTGAACGCCTTAAAACGGGGACGCCTCCTCGGATTCTGGGTCGCTCGATAGACTTCTCGGTTATGGAAGAACAAGCGGGCGATGAGAACCCGACACTTTTCGCGTTCCACGATACACGTGAGGAACACGAGATGTTCCACGTGGAACATTTCCAGGAGACCTTTGCCGGTTGGCGGCCTGGAACGGACCAGGTTTCGTGCTGGATCACTTACACCTCAGGCGAAACGGCATCTACGGTGAACGACAATTTGCATCTGTCGGCCATGTATGGAGGTCAAATCGAAGGAACGGGACCGCGGTATTGTCCCAGCATTGAGGACAAGTTTGTGCGTTTTGCTCATCGGACGCGGCACATGCTGTTCTTGGAGCCGGAAGGCCGCCATACCAACGAGTATTACATTAATGGGCTATCCACGAGCTTACCGTTCGATGTGCAGCTCAAAATGATGAAAACCATCCCTGGGTTGGAGAATTGTCATATTTTGAGGCCAGCTTATGCGGTTGAGTACGATTTTGCTCCACCGACGCAGATCTTTCCGCATTTGGAGTCGAAAAAGGTAGAGAACTTGTTTTTTGCGGGGCAGATCAATGGGACGTCAGGTTACGAGGAGGCAGGATCCCAGGGCTTGGTTGCTGGGGTGAATGCGGCATTGAAGGTGAGAGGGGAAGATCCGTTCGTGCTGAGGCGTCATGATGGTTATATTGGCGTGTTGATTGATGATCTGGTGACCAAGGGTACGGATGAACCTTATCGGATGTTCACGAGTAGGGCGGAGCACCGGCTTCTCTTCAACCACGGCAGCGCGGAGCTTCGGATGTTGGAGTATTCGAAAAAGCACGGCCTGTTGACTGAGGGAAGGATTGCTAAGATCGAATCAAAGAAAGCAGACATCGAGCAATGGCAGCTGTGGATGGAGAATAATCGAAAAGGGGAGATAACCTGGGCTAATCTTGCTCAGCGGAATGACGACAAGAGAGAATTGCCTGAGGAAGTGTCCTCGCTGCCTACTCCTGTGAGGGATGAAGTCCTATACCGCATTAAGTATGATGGTTACTTGAAACGGGAGCGTAGGCAGGTCGAAAAGATGAGTGAAGTAGAGAGATTTCGCCTGCCGAACGATTTCGATTATTTGTCGATCAAAGGACTAAGAAAAGAGAGCGCGTTGAAACTCAACGATGTAAAACCGGCGAATCTGGGGCAGGCAGGACGCATAAGTGGGGTGAATCCTGCAGATATCAGTATATTAATGGTTGCATTTGGGAGATAGTTAAGTTGTTGATAATCAAATAATAAAGGCATTTCAAGTGGCACGTAACTGAATTGTAACTCTTCGGGATTTGCGCTAGGCAGGTCGCTTGTAACAATTCGCCTTCGTAACATTCCGGAAGGCTATGGTAACCATGAAACAGACTCATAAGGTTTTGGTCGTCGATGATGAGATCGATGTAACGGCTCTTTTAAGCTACCATCTCCGCCAGCGTAACGTAGCAGTTGAATCGATTAATGATCCAAGCCAGGCCTTTGAAACGGCACGCGTCTTTAAGCCGGATTTGATTGTCCTCGATGTGATGATGCCGGGTTTGAGTGGGATCCAAGTCTGTCGTTTGATTCGCTCGGATAAGAATTTGAAGCACATTCCCATTTTGTTTCTCAGCGCGAAGACGGAAGAGGGGGACCGAGTCGAAGGCTTTGAAAGCGGGGCTGACGACTACGTATGCAAGCCTTTCAGTCCTCGCGAGTTAATGCTTCGCGTGGAAGCGATTCTCAAGAGAACCAAGAAGGCGGAAGAGGATATCGAAGTTTTGGAGGTGAATGGAATCCGCATGGATGTGGGCCAGCACAAGGTGGTTGTTAACACTGAGATGGTTGAGTTGACCGCGACTGAATTTCGCTTGTTAAAGCTCCTTATGCAGGAGTGCGGTAAGGTTCAGACGCGCGAGTCCTTGCTCCAGAGGGTGTGGAACTACGAAAACGACATCGAAACTCGGACGGTGGATACGCACATGCGTCGCTTGCGGGAAAAATTGGGTGACGAAGCCTCTTGGCTTGAGACTGTACGTGGGGTGGGCTATCGGATGGTGGAAAGCCGGTAGTCCTAAATGTCCTATTTCTTCATCGTCTGTGGGATAGCTCTCGCTATCTTTTTCGCTGCCAAGTACTTCCGACTCAAGAATGCAGTGCGCCTCCTTTCGGAATCCTTGAGTTCGAGGACGTCCATTCTCACTCATTCGGAGGAGTTTCGAGGAAACAATCGGCATTGGATCAATCTTATTGATCAGCTGAATGAGCTGATCCAGGAAATCGGGGTTCTTGAAAAACAGAATACGGGACGCCTCCAGCAGATCGAGACGACTCTAGGCAGCTTGCAAGAGGGAGTCTTGATAGCCGATAGGGATAATTATATATTGTTGGCTAACAAGGCGTTAAAAGAAAATTTTCCAGCCATTGAATCTTGGGAAGGAGTTCGTTTGGAAAGCGTTCTTCATAGCGCGGAGTTTCTCGTCTTTATCGATGAGCTGAAAACAAGCGGTTCGCAGGGATTGTTGAAGGAAATTGTGTTTTCGAAGGGTCGCCGGGAGGCTTGGATGGAGGTTTCCGCCGCGGTTTTGACGGAAGTTGGAGAGGGCAGATCGCCTTGGTATCTCTTTGTTTTGCATGACATTACGCAATTGAAGCGATTGGAATCGATGCGGAAGCAATTTGTTGCAAACGCTTCTCATGAGTTAAAGACGCCGGTGGCGATGATTAAAGGCTATGCGGAAACGCTGGTGACTGATCATGAAACGATGAATGGTGAGGATCGTCTGCATTTTATGACGACGATCCACCGACATTCGGAACGTTTGTCTTTGTTGATCAACGATTTATTAAGCCTTTCTGCCTTGGAAAGCGATTCGCTTAAGCTCGATTTAAAGAAAGTCAGGGTAGGGGGGTGGTTGCGGGAAATTGCTACAGACTATGGGGCAAACCTCGAAAGCCATGGCAGAGAATTTCAGATCGATTCGGGTTTGAGCGATGACGATATCGTTTCGCTTGATATCATGAAGATTCGTCAGGTGATCGACAACTTAGTAGAGAACGCCCGAAAGTACTCGCCGGATGACAGTTTGATTGAGTTGGGTGGCCGAGTCGTTCGCGATCAAATCGAAATCTGGGTGAGGGATGAGGGTCCCGGCGTGCCGGCGAATGATCTGAATCGAATTTTTGAGAGATTCTACCGAGTGGAGAAGGGACGTTCTCGCGAAACAGGCGGGACCGGATTGGGGTTGGCGATCGTTAAGCATATAATTGAATCTCATGGAGGCCGCGTTTGGGCGGAAAATGGAGAAGAGGACGGTTTGAGGATTACGATTTCGTTTCCGAAGGTGACGAACTTTCAGTTTGGCCGACAAAGTCTCAGGACGGCAG
>JBCCZW010000018.1:0-16773 GCA_039186805.1 Verrucomicrobiota bacterium | reverse complement strand
GAGCACTGGGGGAAGTGGACGGGATGGGAACGCTCTACGCGCGTACCGATGATCATCGTACCGCCGCGGAGTATGAGGGATTCATTCGCGAAGGGCGGCGAGGTTTGCGAGCAGCCGGTGGGCTTGATCGATTTATACCCTACTTTGACGGACCTTTGCGGGGTGGAGGCCCCTGAGGGGTTGGATGGGATTTCGTTACGCAGTTTATTGCGTAGTCCCCTTGTGGATACTGGGAGAAAGCTCCTGACCCAGTTCGATGAAGGAAATGTATCGATACGCTCCAAACGGTGGCGCTATATCAAATATGCGGATGGTTCCGAGGAGTTGTACGATTTGGAGAAAGATCCGCAGGAATGGGTGAATTTGGCGGGGAAGAAGGCGTTTGGGGAACGATTGGAAGCGTTTAGATCTTTCGAGTATTGACGCGCTTTGCGGGTACGGGCAATAGCAGAACGACATTGTACTGCGGTTGTCTGACTTTCGTACTCCCATGAATTACTTTTTCTTTTTCTTCTTTTTGCTTTCGTTTATCTTCTCGTCCTCGGGCGACTTCGCTTATGGAAAGTCCAAGCCGAACATCGTCTGTATTTTAGTAGATGACTTAGGTTTTGGGGATCTCGCTTGTCAGGGAGCGACGGATATGAAGACGCCGCATATCGACCGGCTGGGTCAAGAGGGGATGACGTTGACGAACTTTTATGCGAATTGCACGGTTTGCTCACCGAGTCGAGCGGCCCTGCTGACTGGGAAGTACCCGGACTTGGTGGGCGTTCCGGGGGTCGTGCGGCAGGTGCCGACGAACAATTGGGGAAACTTGAGCGATGACGCGGTGATGATGCCGACGGCCTTAAAGCAAGCGGGATATCATTCGGCTCTAGTCGGGAAGTGGCATCTTGGATACGAAGCGCCGGATACTCCGATGGATCGAGGCTTCGATACTTTTCGCGGTTTTTTGGGAGACATGATGGACGATTATTGGACGCATCTGCGGGGCGGCATCAACTGGATGCGCCGGGATCGTTCCGAAGTGAAGCCGGAGGGACACGCGACGGATATCTTTACGGATTGGGCCTTGGAATACTTTGACGAGCGGAAGGGCGAGGAGGAGCCGTTCTACCTATTTTTGGCTTATAACGCTCCGCATTTTCCGATTCAGCCCCCTCAGGAGTACTTGGATCGCGTCTTGGAGCGAGAAAAGGGGCTGAGCGAAAAGCGGGCGGCGAATGTGGCCTTTATCGAGCATCTGGATGCTTGCGTAGGGCGGGTGATCGATGGACTCGAACGGAGAGGAATGCTGGAGGATACCTTGGTGGTCTTCTCTTCCGATAATGGAGGGGCCTTGCGTTACGAGCAGCGGAATTTGCCTTTGAGGGGCGGGAAGCAAGACAAGTATGAAGGCGGAATAAAGGTGCCAGCTTTCGCGATGTGGAGAGGAACGATCGATGCTGGGAGCTCGAACGACAATCTGATGTTGCTGATGGATCTGTATCCGACGTTTTGCGACGCGGCGGGTCTGGATGCAGGCAAGCAGGTTGATGGGGTGAGCGTTTTGCCGAGCTTGCTGGGAGAAGAACAAACGACGGACAATCGCTATGTCTTTTGGATGCGGCGCGAAGGGGGCAAATTCAATGGCTTGGCCTATTATGCTGTAAGGAAAGGCGATTTGAAGGTTCTGCAGAACACGCCGTTTGAAGGCTTTCAGTATTTCGATTTGGCTTCAGACCCCTACGAAGAACGCCCACTCAAGGTGGGCGATCGAAAGGAATTCCGAGAAATGCAAAGGGCTTTGATGATGCACGTTCAGCAGAGCGGCCAAGTGCCCTGGCAGTGAGTTTAGGTCAGGCTCTTCGCTAGCGTGTAGTAGAGCGGGATGCCTACTATGAGGTTGAAGGGAAAGGTGACGCCGAGGGAGGAGAAGAGGTAATAGCTCGGATTGGCTGTGGGCAGGGCGATTCTTACCGCGGCGGGCGCGGCGATGTATGAAGCGCTGGCGGCAAGTGTACCGAGTAGGGTGGCGCCGCCCGTCGAAAGGCCTACGGCCGCTCCGACCGCCACCCCAATGGTTCCCTGGATCAGGGGAGCGACAAGGGCGAAGACAGCTAAGCGTTTACGTTTGTCTTTAAAGCCTTTCATGCTGTTGCCTGCGACTAATCCCATTTCTAGTAAAAAGATGATCAACACCCCGTAGAAAGGCTGCACGAGGAAAGGCTCGGCCTTGGCGGCGGCTACTGGACCTGCGACGGCTCCGATAATCAGGCCCGCAGTGAGAAGGAATACGCTTTTCCCAGCAAGCGCTTCTTGGATTGCCAATTTTACGGATCCGCTACCGTCTTTTTGGTAGATCTTCGCGAGTCCGATGGCCGCCATAATGGCGGGTATTTCCATGACGGCCATGAGGGCGGTCATGTATCCTTCGTAAGAAATCGCCCGCGATTCGAGGAATGCAATGCAGGCCATGAAAGTGACTGCTGAAACGGAGCCGTAGTGGGCTGCCGCGGCGGCCGCATTGACGGTATCTTTGAAGAGTATGGCCTTCGTGATGTAGAAAATGGATACGGAGATGACCAGTCCAAGCAAAATGGTTGCCGCGGCGGGGAGGGCGATGCTGCTTAAATTGGATCCCGCTAATGCGGTACCTCCTTTAAACCCGATGGAAATCAAAAGATAGATCGCTAGGCCTTGGTAGATCTGCTCTGGGATCTTTAAGTCGCTTCGGGCGAATACAGCTGCAACGCCCGCAGCAAATGCGAGTACGGGCGGTGATGATAGGTTAGCAGTGAGGAGTGTGGTATCCATTTTCTGACTATTGGTTTATCGAAATATTCGAGGGCGGAGCCTCGTTCGTAGTGCAGCGCTGTCGCATCGATGAGGCGATGATTTTTCCTAGCAGGTGAGCGGCGATGGGCGCGGTGAAGTAGAAGAGCCCAATGATGAGCAGGCATTCGATAATGACGGCGGTCTCTCGGTAGAGTAGAGCAGCCGCTGCCAGGAGCAAGGCGGCTCCGAAAGAACCCGCCTTAGTCGCGGCGTGCATACGGCTGAGCGGATCCGGCAAGCGAATTGTTCCGATTGCGGCGATGGCGGCGAATGCGCTGCCGCAAAGTATGAGTAGAGCGATGACTATTTCCATATCTCTTGGGGGCGACGTTCTAGGCGTTTTGCGAAGGCTACGGTTGAAAGGAAGGCGATGATGGCTAGGCAGAGCGATACGTTTAGGTACACGCTCTGTCCCGTTTGAATGGAAAGGAGAACGCTGATGGCGATGGCCAAACCGGCAATGAGGTCGAGCGCGATGATGCGGTCAACGTTTGCCGGGCCTTTTACCAGCCTATAGAGCGATGCTATCAAGGCGACGGATAGAAATATGTATCCAATGTTTATGGATAGCGGAATTAGATTTTCGAAAGTCATTTCAGAGTGCGGCCGTTATGCGGCGTTCGAATTTGTTGGCGACCTGGCGACGTACCTCGTCCGGATCGCTTGAATAAAGCGTATGCAGGAGCAGTGTTCTACGTTCAGGATAGACGTCGACGGCGAGCGTGCCGGGCGTCATGGTGATTAGATTCGCGAGCCAGAAGGTCTGGATTTCGGTGAGCGGTCCTGTCTCCACTTCGACGAAACCAGGTTTCAAGCGCGACTGGTTTCCCAGTACATCGCGGGCGACGATGATATTGGATTTTATGACTTCGAAGACGTAGAAGGCGAATAGGTCGATGATGGCGAAAATTCGTTTCATGGCGTGACAGTTGCGTTCAAGGCGATTTCTTGGACTGATTGTAGTCGTATGCTGGTGACGTATTCAGCAGGTAAAGCGAACTCTATGTACTGGTTGGGAGACAATAGTTGGGCGGCTGCCTCGCTGGAAAACTCGAAGAGCGGCTGAGCGTTGAGGCCAATTATCAGAGTAATCGCCGAGAAGGCGGCGACAGGTCCGTAGAGGGTCCATGTCTCTCGCTGAGTGAGCTTGCTTATTTTGAAGAGGCCGGGGGATTTTTTCCAGAAGGCCTCGGCCCAGATCTTGGTCATTGAAAAGAGCGTCATGATACCGACGATTAGGGCGATGGCGGTGGCCCAGTAGAAGCTTTGATCGAGAGATTCCTTCACCAGGGCGAATTTCGCCCAAAAGCCGGAAAGAGGCGGTATGCCGCCCAGCGAGAAGGCAGGAATGAAGAAGAGCAGAGCGAGCCAGGGGGCGGCTTTGTAGAGGCCGCCAATCGCAGACAGATCATCTGTACCTGTTTTCTTGGATACGATACCGGCGATCAAAAATAGGTTCGTTTTTACGATGATGTGGTGAAGCGTATAGAAGATGGCCGCCGCGATGGCGAGTTCGGTGAATACAGCAAGTCCAAGCGTCATGTAGCCGATCTGACTGATGATGTGAAAAGACAGGATCCGCTTGATGTCGAATTGGGCGGCCGCTCCGAGAACTCCGGTGAACATAGTAGCGAGCGACAGCGCAACCAGCACGCCACGAAGGAAGTCGGCTTCTTGGGTGAAGATGAGCGTGTTGCTACGGATGAGGGCATAGACTCCTACCTTGGTGAGTAGGCCGGCGAAAAGAGCGGAGACTGAGATGGGCGGCGTGTGATACGACGCAGGCAACCAGAAGAAAAAAGGAAACATCCCTGCTTTGATAGCGAAGGCGACGAGAAAGAAGACCGCGCTGCTGTTGATCATTGGACCCCCGGGTGACACGCTTAGTTTGAGAGCGATGTCGGCCATGTTGAGGGTGCCGATTTTTCCGTAGAGGAGTCCGAGGCCCGCAAGAAAGAGGGCGGATGCGACTAGGTTGATGGCGACGTATTTGAACCCACCTTCGAACTGGTTTTTGCCTCCACCGAGCAGCATGAGCCCGAAGGACGAAATGAGCATGATTTCAAACCATACGTACAGGTTGAAGAGGTCGGCGCTGAGAAAGGCTCCGTTGACCGCCGCGACAAGAAAGAGGCTGAGCGGGTAGAACCATCGTTTGCGGAGCTCCTGGGAAAGGTCGCCCAGGGCGTAGATCGAGATGGCGAGGCCGACTAGGCTCGAGATCGCCACCATGGCTGCGGCGAGTTTGTCCGCCACAAGCGAAATGCCGAAGGGAGCCTGCCAAGAGCCGAGCTCAAGTTTCAGGAAACCTACTTGCGAGATTGACCAAAGTATCCAGAGGGCGGCTACAAGCGTACCGGCGAAAGTAGCGATGCCCGCGATCGACTGCGTTCGCGAATTGCGAGGCAACAGCAGACCAATTGCGGCGCCGGCGATCGGGAGCAAGATAGGAATTGCAAGTAAAGATGTATTCATTGTTCGGTGTTGCGGAACGCTTCAAGATCGTCGGTTCCTGCCGCTTGGGTCGCGCGTTGGGCGAGAGCTAGAGTGAAGACGAGGAGACCGAAGCCGATCACGATGGCGGTCAGTACCAAGGCCTGCGGAAGAGGATCGGCGTGCTCGCCGATGATAGTAGTTTGGTCTGCTTGAATGATGGGCGGCGCGGCTTGCGAAATGCCGCCTGTGGTGAATACCAAGAGGTTTACGGCTTGGCTGAGGAAAGCGATGCCGATGACGAACTTGATGATACTTCGCCGCAGGATGCAGTAGACGCTGGCGGCCACTAATATTCCGATGAGTAAGGAGACTAGGAATTCCATGTTATTTACACGCGGTAGCGGTTTGAGTGAGTTTGGAGCAGGGATCCTGCTTTGGAGCGCTGCTGGTAGCGTTGATGCTTGAGTCGAGGAAACTAAAAGTGACTTGGGCCGCGAAGCCGACGACGACGGCGTAGACGCCGACATCGAAAAGCAGCGGGGTGCCGAGGTGGACGGTTCCGAGGATCGGCAGTTCGAATCCTGGCAACCAAAGGCCCGTCATAAAGGGCTTGCCGACTATGGGGCCAAAACAGGCGCTGGCGAGGGCGATCAGAAGTCCGCCAGCGATCCATTGGATGGGGGTGAAGCGTAGTCGTCTCAGCGCTTCAACCGTACCCCGGGCGAATGCGTAGAGTGTGAACCCGGCGGCGCAGATGAGACCACCTATGAATCCGCCGCCGGGTTCGTTGTGTCCACGATATAGGCTGATGACAGAAAGCGCGATGCAAAGCGGGAGTAGGATTCTCGCGCCGGTCGAGAATATGATGCTTTTCGACAGTCCTGCGGAGGGCAGGTAGCGGAGATTCGTAACGGGCAAGCAGATACAGACTCCAATTGCCGCAATGCCGATGACGGCGATTTCGCCGAAGGTATCTAGCGCCCGGAAATCAACCAAGGTAACGTTAACGACGTTTTTGCCTTTCGCCAGAACGTAGCTCCATTCGACGAATTGGTTGGAGATGGTGGGCGAGAGCTCAATGGCGGATGCTTTGAGAGCCATGTAGAAGGCGACCAGTCCGCATGAGCTTGCTAGTATTGTATCGAGAATTCGGTTACGATTGCTCGAGAGCTTTCGAAATGCAGGGAGGCGTAGAGCTGCGAAGAGAAGCAAGCCAACAGCGAGTGTCTCGACGATGATCTGAGTGATCGCCAGATCCGGGGCTCCATTGGTCGCGAAGATGATGGCGACTCCATAGCCGAGCAATCCCAGACCTGCGAGGGCCTTCAGGAGGCTGCTGGCGAAGGCGGCGAATCCGACCGCGATCACTAAGCCGACGATGAGGACGTAGTGAAAGAGGTGGAGGCTCTCTAGATTGATCGAGTAGGGAATGGCTCCCAGCGAAATGATTTTGAAACCGACCAGCGCGCCTGCGGCGAGGATGATGGTCCAAAGATAGGAACGGAGGCTGCCATTCTGAATCGTCCGCGTGACTTCTTTGGATTTGCGAACGAATTGCGTGAAGATAAACTCGTAGATGTTCTCTGTATCGCGCTGGGCGATTTCTTGGGCGAAGGCTTCTCTTTTCCAGAAAGTTTCGCGGCACCAATAGATTGTGATACCCGCAATAAGAGTGGTGATACTCAGAATGAGCGGGAGGCTGAATCCATGCCAAAGGGAGAGTGTGATTTCCGTGCTCGTGTTGGTTGCCGCCGAGAGCGCGGGCTGTATCAAAGACGCGGTTACGGACTGGGGCAAGAGTCCGAAAACGAGGCCTCCAATCGCAAGAATAAGAGGGCCGGCCAGCATGGCGGCGTTCGCTTCGTGCGGCTTGTGTGGAAGGAATTTAGAGTAGCTCTTTCCCTCTACCGTAGAGACTGCTTTTGACCAGTAGGGGTGGATGCCTGCTTTGAAGGCCAGAGCCAGGAGCAGGGCGTTTCCGATCAGGGCGATGACGGTGATGTAGGGGGCGGCCACGTCTATCGTGGAGCTTGTTTTATACACATACTCTTTGCCGAGGAAACCTGCGAGCGGAGGGAAGCCCCCCTTTGAAAGAGCTGCCAGTCCAGCGGCGACCGCAGTGTAGGGCATGAGGGTTCGAAGTCCTCCGAGTATGCGGGCGTCACGGGTCCCGGTGCCGTGATCGATGTTGCCCGCCGTCATGAAGAGCGTGGCCTTGTAGAGGGCGTGTCCGAGCATGAAGAGCAAGGCGGACTTGAGAGCGAGCTCGCCGCCGATGCCGATCAGCATCGTGAGCAGGCCTAATACGGCCATTGTAGTGAAAGCGAGGATACGCTTAAGATCGCGCTGAAAAATTCCGGAAATAGTTCCGAGAAGCAGCGTGATGGCGCCGCAGCCGATGAGCGATGCAGTCCAGATCGGATGGCTTGCGAAGACGGGCGATAGTTTGAAAAGCAGAAAAATACCCGCTTTGACCATGGTCGCCGAGTGCAGGTAGGCGCTGACCGGAGTGGGCGCGGCCATGGCATTCGGCAGCCAGAAGTGGAAGGGGAACTGGGCGGATTTGGTGAAAGCGCCCAGCAGGATGAGAATGAGAGCAGCGGTTCCCAGGGGGTGAGTCGCAAGCGCTTCCCCTTGAGCAATGATTTCGGAGAGCCGGTATGAGCCAGCCGTGTTGCCAAGCAGTATAAAGCCTGCGAGCAGCGCGACGCCTCCGGTGCCCGTCACCAAAAGCGCCTGAAGGGCTTTTTTCCTCGATTCCTTGTTTTCGTTGTCGAATCCGATCAGCAGGTAAGAGCTGATGCTGGTGAGCTCCCAAAAGATGAAGAGAAGGACTAGGTTGTCCGCGGAAACCAGTCCGATCATCCCGACCATGAACAGAAACATGTAGGTGTAGAAGCGCGTCCGCGTTTTGACGTCCTTCGACAAGTACCCGCCTGCATAGATCAAGATAAAGGCTCCAATGCCGGTGATCATGAGCAGAAACAGCAACGACAGTCCGTCGACCTGGAAGTCGAAGGCGACGTTGAGGCCAGGGACCCAAGGCTGCTGGTATTGGAGCGTATTGGCGAAGCTGATATCTCCTACGAGAAATGCGTAGGCGAGGAAGAGCCCAGCCGGAACGGCGGCCAAAATATAGGGAGCCCAGTTCGAGCAGCGCTTGACCAGCGGACTGGCCAAGGCTGCCGAGAACAGAGACAACAAAATGGATAGAGGAATTAGCATTAGGATTGTTTTTGAGGCTGTTTAAAAAATCTATTCCTTCGGTGGTCTCGGCCGATTCGGGCAAGAAATTCGTTTTCGAAACTCACCATACCCTTCGGGTATGCCTCGCTTCGAAAGCCAAATTTCTTTTCACAAATCAGCCTTCGTCACCTCGAAAGCGATTTATTAAGCAGCCTATTAGAGAATGCTTCCCGACGACTTAAGTCCGAGGAGCGATTCGATAAAGGTTTGCCCCGTACCTTTTTCTTTCACGGCGAGGACTGCGGTTTGATCTGAACGTTGGATAGCGTCTTCGGCATTGCTGCCGAGGAGAGTGGCGGTGAGGGCGTCTTTGCCGCGGCAACCGATTACGACTAGATCGCATCCGTTGTCCTTGGCTACGTCGTGGATGGCGCCGCCGGGGAAGTGACTCTCCGTAATGGTCGAGTTCACTTTGACGCCATGCAGTTTTTGCTTCTCCATGAAGGCTTTGAGCGATTGTGAAGTGTGCTCTTCGAGGTCTTTTACGAAGTGTTGGCGTGGTAGGTTCGTCTTCTGGTAGCCGCGCGGGACTTTGTAGAAGCTAACGCAATCGATCTCCGTTATGTTGTTGGCGGACGCAAAGGCTGTTGCGACGTCCGACACGTATTCAGAGAAGCGCGACATGTCGATGCCGGCGCAGATTTTCGAGAACTCGCCGTTCGAGTTTGCAGGCACCGTCAAGACCGAACAGGGCGCTTTGCGAGCGAGTTTGATTGAAATGGCGCGCTCTTCCAATGTAGCGCCGGTGAGAACCAGATCGATGTTCTCGAGCACGATTGTTTCGAGCGCGGCGAGAGCAGGATGCTTGTCTTTAATGTCGATGCTGATCTTGCAGTTGGGCAGAGGTTCAAAATGCTCCTCCACAAATGCTTGCGCTCGTTCCTTAGCAGCGTCCTCGAGCGGCTTGACCATCCATGGGTATTGCCGTTTGAGCGATTCCGGAATTTCGACAGGTTCTCTCGAGTAGATGAATCGCACGTCCGACGAGCGGGCGAGTCGCGCTATGAGATTGGCGTAGCGGATTAGGCTGACATCGTTTTCCCCCAATGAGAGGGAGACCAGGATTTTTTCGAATCGATACATAATTTCCTCTAGTTAAGTTTATTTGCGAAAAAGTTTTCGTGAAAAAGATGTCGTTTAGGGTTGACTGTCAATAAAAATGCGAAAATAAATTCGTGTAATAAGAAACGCGATAAACATTACGTAACTATGAAAACTGTAAAGGATGAGGAAAATGAGAAGGGAGCGGGGGCTCTCAAGAAGCGCCGGTCACTTCCGAGCTTGCGGAAGAGACTGAATTCGCCGGTTGGATCTTGGCGAAAGGGTCGGTTGGGGAGCTACGATTCACCTACTTTCTCGTGGGCCAAGGGACTTTTTGGCCGAATTTAATTTTATAAATCTATGAATGCTATAAGCTTACAATACGGGTATGGAAAATTGTCTATTCAGTCAGAGGGAGTTCGCCTGAAGCCGTGGCTTGTTGATTCCATCAGAAAGAGCGCATCGGCTGTGTTTAGGCGCTATCCAAGACTTTTAGGGTTGAAGATTGCTCTTAAGGTCGATGCGAGTCGCCCGAATTACCGCGAGCACGTGGCGTTGATCAGGCTCGTTTTGCCGGGTCATGATAAGGTAGTGGAGAAGAGGGGAGAGAATTTGTTGAGCCTTTTGGGACGATCTTTCGATGTAGCGAACCGACAGTTGAGGCGGCGGGCTAGAGTGAGGAAAGCTCGCCGCCGTTGAGGAGCAATGTCGGCTAACGCTAAAATCCAGAGGAGGAAAGCCGGGGGAGTGCGCTCCCCCGGCGCTTCGCCGGTGATGCATAGAAAGGCATCTTCGTTACGAAAGACTAGACGCGAATCCAATTTCGTGTTAAGTCATTCGCCCATGAAAACGGCTATACCCCCTAAGACCGCTCACCAATGGACATTTTTTTCCAATCATTCCCATGTCTTGCTTTGTCTCCATAGGGATGGAGATTCGATTTTGAGGGAGGTGGCGGTCGAAGTAGGGATCACTGAGCGAGCAGTGCAAAAGATTGTGGCCGAGCTCGAAGAGGGGGGAATTTTGACCAGGGAGAAAGTGGGACGCCGCAACCGCTACACGATTAATCGCAGGGCGCGTCTCCGCCATCCGATTGAGGCCCATCGCAGTGTGGGCGATCTCCTGAAGTTCGTGGAGTGAGTTCCGCGAACGGGTCGAGGAGCAGCGGCTCGAAGGAAATTTTTGTCCGCGAAGTCCACTAAGGGCACGAAGTCCTAATGGATGGAGGTAAATCGGGGCTTCTGTAGCGAAGTGTTGTTTCAGGCAGGGTTGATTAAACTCATTTGAGGGTACACTCCCAGGGGGTTAGTGAGCTTTTAGGTTTCGTTCAAGAAGGCGAGAGGGCTTGTCGCTTATGCGGTCCAGGCGGAAGCCTTATAGCTTGAAGATGTTATTCACAATTGGGTTTTAGGGGTTGAAGTGCCACGCTTCCGCGCCATGGATTATCGGTCCCGTAACGCTCCGAAACCTTCAGTTATCTCAAAAGTATGAAGTCGTATTATCGCGTCGATAGGGAGTTGGGTGTGGTGAAGCAATTGTTGTTGGAAACATTCGATTTGGGCGGCTTGGCTCGTCTGCTTTCGGAGGTGCAATCGGATCCGAATTATCGAGCGGGTATGAGTTTTATCGTCGATTTGACGGACTGCCACATCGAGGGGACTGCCGAAGAATTAAATCGCATTTGCGAGGGTATCGGTCGGGTTCTGAGTAGCGGGTCCCCGAAGTCCGCGGTACTCGTTGATAGGCCCGTGATCGAGGCTCTCTTTCTTAATTGCGATTGCGAGAGCGGGGAAGGAAGCGGCGTCAAGTATTTCGCCTCTAAGATGGAGGCTATGGAGTATCTCGGAATCCTTCAGAATGTCGCTTGAGGAGTATTGTTTGCCGAGATAGCGGCGTTTGGCAAACGTCGCGATTAGCGTCGCTGGATATGACCTGCGGCCATTCGAGGATGTTGCTGAGGCAACACCAGGATCTATCTCGGGATAGGCTCTAGATTTCTGTGAGGTCTGGTTCTTTGGCGACGTGCTGGCGGAGTTCGATGCCGTTGCCTTCCGTGTCTTTCATCTCGCATAAGCGGACGGGGACGAAGTCGGTGGGTTCACGGGTTTGGATGTGTTGTCCCCGGGCCGCGACGACTTCGGCGATTGCCGCATCGAGGTCTTCGACCTGGAAGTTGAGACCCGCATGAGGGAGGACGTTTTCGTCGTTGCCGGGACCGAGGATGTGGAGGGCGAGGGTCGCTCCGCCCAAGCGAAGCATGGACCATCCGGGCGTTTCTTGAACGACGGGAAGATTGAATGTGTCTCGGTAGAATGCGAGGGCCCGGTCCATGTCGTGGGCATAGAGAATGAAGGGAGGATTTTTTGTATTCATTTGGTTAATACTGGCTGATGACTAGGAGCGGCTGCGTCGATTGTTAGAAAACTTCGGCTTTAGGGTAATTGTTCGAATGGGGAGACTTTGGCGGCTGCGGTTAATGGGAGGGTGTTTTTCTTTTGTCCGCAAATTGACGCGGATTTCTTTTTACGTCGTCATCGCCTGCAGCTCTGCGCGCGAAATGGGCTGGGCTACTTGGCTTTGGGGCCTAAGTGTTCGGCGATGATAAGCCAGCGGTCATTTTCAAAGACGAGGGATGAAGTACCTACTCCCGCTCCGGAGGTCGCGTTGCCGTTGATGGTTCCGGACCATTCGAAAGTGTAGGCTACTACGGCGAATGAATCGGAACGAGTGATCCATTGCTTGTGGTTAATGGCGTAGTGTTCGTCCTCGATGAGATCGAAGTTTCGCCGAAAGGCTTTCCCGACCTGTTCTTTGCCGCGGTGCTGCGATCCGTCGGAAAAAGTGACGATACAGTTGGGATGGATGAGCGGGGCGACTTGATCCCATTCTTGAGTGGCGAGGGCGTTTTCGTAGGCCTCGAGGAGTTGTTCTGGAGTTTTTGCCATGCGTCCATCGGCGTAGATTGACGAAGAAAACGCAAGGGCGAGCGCGACCGCAAGAGTGAGGGGATTCATAAAATGAACATGGCTCCCAAGCGCTACTTTTTCGAGGCCCAGTTTGGATCGAGGCAGTGGAGGACGTCCTCTTCGAAGTAGGGGGCCTGGTTTACCCAAAACATATATTGGACTTTCAGAAAGTCTTGGGCGAAGGCATGGAGGAGCGGTACGATGTTCTTCCTTTGAGTTTGGACTTTGTGCTGTCCGCCAGCCGGGCCGTCGTCGAAATCGGCGCCCGTCATGCCGATGTAATTCCCATCTTGGATGGCGATGCCGAGGGGCACGGTGAATTCGTTTTCGTGCATCATCGCGAGGGCGTGGTTGAGCTGACCCTTGCGTTTGACCATGAGGTCTGGGGCTCCGAGCGAAACGCCGATTTCCTCGCCGTACATGTATATGGATTTCAAATACCCCTCGTCTTCCCATGGGAGCCATTCGCCGGGCATGAAGTTGGCGTAAATCATCTTGGTCGATGCGGAGAAGGCTTGGCTGAGGGCCAGCATGTTTGCCTCAACGGCAGTGACATAGGTCTGGGGAGTAAGCGTCGGGTCGTTGGCCTTCTCGGCTCCAATGGCGGTTTCTTGGAGATTGATGCCTTCGATCTTTCCATCGAAGCGCTCGCCCAGGGCTTGGAGAAGTTTGGCGAAGCGTTCGCGGACTTGCGGGTTCCAGCGTTTGGCTACCCAGCCGATCGGCTTTCCTTTCTCCGAGGTTTGCGGGATAACGCCGCCATCATATTCATCGGAGATTAGGTATTCGGGAGCGGCTTTAAACTCGACGGTGAAAGTGGCATCTTGCAGTTGGATGAATAGCTTCTTTTCGTGAGCGGCGAGGTATTGGTAGTCCTCTTCTATGATGGAAAAATCGTAGTTGCCTTTGGCGGGTTCGAGAAGGCGCCAAGGGTACATGATTTGAGCGCCGGCGAAGCGATCGGAAGAGAGGAGCGGATGGTTGCGAATGCTTCCGCGGTCTCTAGCGAAGTAGACGAAGTGCTTGATTCCGTCTTCGGAGACTGGGCATGCGGCCTCCAAGTACTTTTTGTAAGCGTCGTCGTACCGGTTAGCGGGATTCTTCCATTGGGCAGCAGCGGTGATGCCGAAGCTGAGGGCGAGAACGAGGAGAGCGAAACGGAACATTTGGGAAGGTTGCATACTGTTTGTTATAGCGCGGGGTAGAGGGATGTTGCTGAACGGTCTTCATGCGCTTAGCGTGGACGGATTCATCAGCTTTCGAAGGACGCTCTTTGAAGAAAGAGAGTGAGTGGGCGTCAGGCTACTCAAATCCTTCCGTCAGGATTTATGAGTTGCCGATTGCCCGATTTTCAAGACGAACAATTTCACTCCAATGGGTCGCTGTTCCGCTGAACGTCTCTACCGTGGTTGGCCGTCCCAGGCGAAGCCTTTGAGGAGTTCTGGCGAGTATATCAATTCCTCGATTGGCGGTAGGCTGTCTGGTTCGAGCAGGCCTATCTCAATTAAGAGATCGCGATCTTGAGCCAGCCGCTCCGGCGGGACCCATCCAAAGGGAACTCCTGACGCGGCATCGGGAAAAATCCAAGGCCCTTCCATGACTCGTTTATTATGGTATTCGATGCGTTGATCGCTCAGCAATGGATTGCGGGTCTGTAACTCTGCGTTCCCTGGGCGTGGGTCTTTGAAGAAATAATCGTGGTAACCCTGCATCGAAGCCCTGGCAAAGGCTTCTATGATTTCTGGATTCGCATCCGCCCATTCCTTTCGAGCTACGACCAAACGCATTGGGTCGTATCCCGCATCGGTAAGCATGAGGGGACGATGGGGAACGCCCGCTTCCTCTAAAATTTGCAACTGATTGGTCGCGTAAACTTGCTGCACGGCCTCCAGACTGGTGTCCCTCATGAATTGAGCGAGCGAGGGCGGCCGCGCGGATACTCGAAAGTCTATCTCGTAGCGCTGTTTCAGATAGTCGATCCAAGGAACACCGGGGGTGACTAGTAGTCTTTTTCCGTCGAGATCGGCAAAGGATCGGATAGGCCCGTCCTTGTGGACCACGAGGCAGGTGGGCATCGAGCTGTTGTGGCAAAAGATCGCGACCAGCGGAATGCCTTTGGCAACTGCTTGCAGCAACCTCGTACTTTCAGCGACGCAAAGCTCTATCTGTCCTGCGGCGACGCGCGAAGTGGGGTACTGGCTGCTGCTAGTCGCCTCCTCGATCGTGATGTCTAGACCGGCTTCACGATAACCTCCGGACCCCAAGGCCTGGTAGAATCCGGCTTGGGCGGGAACCGCTAACCAGTCCATTGCGAAGGTGAGCGAGTGAGGCTCCTCGATTCCGTCCGGTGAAACTTGGGGGCCTCCGTTACCGCATCCCGACAAAAATCCGGCGAGCAGCGAGGCTGCAATGGACAATACAATCCGATTTTCAGTCTTCATGGGCGGGCGTCGAAAACGACTGGGATGACTTTCGGATGCGGCGTGGTTACGGTATCGAAGCTGGCTTGCAAGTCGACCGTAGTCTCAAAATGGACTTCGTAGCGACTGAGCAAATTGCCGATGGCTAGAGGCGGAGTCATACGGGCGAGCGGCTGCCCGACGCAAACGTGCCCACCGCCTCCATAAGTGCCGTGAATCCAGCGCTTCGGCAGAGAAGGATCGTTCAGAAAACGACTTGGACGAAAGGACATCGGATCTTCGTAGTGCTCTTCCAAATAATGCGGGATCATCTGAAAATGCATGAAGTTGGTGCCCTTCGGAAAACGATGTCCTTGAAAGGAGAGGGCTTCCCCGCTTGTTCGCGTCACCATTGGCGAGGGTCCACGCAGGCGTTCGATCTCGAGCAGCGTAGCCTTGAGCTTGGGGAGGCGTTCCATACCGGTGAACTGCTCTCTGTTCCAATTCGTATCTAGTTCCTCCAGCAACTTCTGTTTCCAGTCCGGATAGTGATCCAGATAGACCAGCGTCCAAATGATCATTTGCGACGTCGTGGTGGCGCCTGCCGTAAAGAGTTGCTGGATATCCTGCACGAGCTCTCGCCTCCCAATCGGCTCCTCCGTTTCCGGATGGGCTCGCAGCACCACGCTGAGAATATCGTCTCGCACTGAATTGTCCTCCCGTTCGTAGTGATCAAGGAAGTCGTTTATGTAGTCGAAAATCGCTCGTTTTCTCGATTTGTATCCCTCTTCTTGATACATTTCGAATCGCTTTTCTCCCAGCGATTCGGCGGACAGCATTTCCTTATTGAATCGAACCATGACCTCGTCGAGACCGGGAGGAATATCGGTCTGCATGAGAACGCGAGCCGTCATGCAAATCAGGAGACGGGCCGAGAATAGCCGAAGATCGGTTTTTCCATCCGGGAGCTTCTCAAGTTCTTCGAGCATCACCTTTGTCATCGCTCCCGTTTGTCCCATTAAGGTCTTCGGGCGGAATCCCGATGAGATTCGCCTCCGTTTCTTGCGATGCGGGGTGGACTCGAGTGTGGGCAAGTAGGTTTCGTCAAATTGTTCGACGAAGATACGTTTGGTTAAGGGGAAATCCCACAGCTTATCGTTGCCCCAGACGAAGCGATTGCTTTCGACTCCGGCGAGACCGATAAAATCCCGTCCAAAAAGTCGAAGAGCGAAGGTGTCTCCATGTTTTTGGTAAGCATCCAGAGAAAACTGAATAGGGTCGTTCAAAAATGCCCGCGTATGCTCATTTGCGCCCTCCTCAAAGGCGACCCAGGGCACCTGGTCGGTTCTGCCTTCACTCGATTCGGGAATGCGGATCATAACTCACTCGTTGCATGATCTGCGCCAGCAGATCGCATCTGTTTTTAAGAGAGAGCGATGAGGCGTGGCCTAGTCTTTTTCTCCCCTTTACTCACGCAAAGTCTGCCTTAATCGTTACAGGTGTTGTTCATGATTCAATAGGGGTGGCGGCCTCTCAACGACTTGCTGGACTCTGCATTACAGTCCCAATAGTCTTGCGAAGAATCCTTTTTTCGCGGGTTTAATTGGCTCGCCAAAGTACTCTTTGACGTTTCCGCCTGCAATATAGCCTTGGGCAATGTCTAAATAGAGATCGAATGACGCTTCTCCAAGATGATATCGATCTTCACCTTGGATTAACCCCATCACAAATTCCACATCGCTTCCTTCCCCGGAAATAATCGAAGCCCAAAGGATGTCTTCATTTTCCTTTTTTATAATCGAGAGGGTGGGGGAGCAGGTCAGGGTCGCCGCATGAGGAATCACAGAGAGAAACGCCGATTGGGAGCG
>JBCCZW010000017.1:0-16978 GCA_039186805.1 Verrucomicrobiota bacterium | reverse complement strand
AGCCGGACCATCGCTGCCCTCCTTCTTGGCAAGATACTCCGAGCTCGCCTCCGAGTCAACATAGACCCGCGCGCTCTTTCGCTGCGCATCGGCATCCGCTACAAACGCCATAGCGACGCTCAAGCTCGCTATTCCCCAAATGCAGTTTATCCACTTACTGTTTTTCATACTTCTAAATTGGTTAAAATCCTACAGCCGCAACCGCTGCCTCCACATCTGCAAACTTTTCAAAGCGCTTTCTGGTTACCTATCGAACGATCAAAATCTCGATAAGCCCAGGATTTGACCCTCAATACGAAGCGGCGGCAGCCAATATAAAGGCAAACTTCCTTCGCAAAAAGAGGAAGGACGACCCCCCACGGATCGTCCTCCCTTATTACCCTGATGAGACATTCCTCATCTGTCTCATCTGAGCCCACTATCAAATACTAAAAGAATATTTCGCCTTTGAGGTACTGTTACTTGTTTCTATCCGGAACCTCCTCAGTTCCTATAATTTCGAGTTCTCCATGCTCGATTTTACCTTCGCCATGAAAAGTGCGCTCTGACTCGAGATCCTCCAAGTTGGTGCCGAAGTGAGTCATTGCGGCCCGAGACAAAGTATGATGCGCCTCAACGAAATTCGTCCCAATCGAGTTCAGACTGAATCGCGTCGACCACTGAAGCTTAAATTCCTTCTCTGACTGCAGATGCTGCCAATCGTAAGCCATAAGTATGATAAAATAACGCTCATCCTGAAGTTCCATTCGCAACTCGTACTCCTCGGAAGGCGAAAGGCCCCTTTTATTCAATGCTTTGCTGAAACCGAGCAACCGCGCATTAGATGCCACGCTGCGAGAAGAGTTGTCGTTATTATAACCTTCGAAGCCACCGCCGCTATCGAAAGCCGCCCCGGCCGGGGCGCTGGCGTCCGGTCCAAATTCGCCGCCGCCCCCATCGCCAGGCCCGAAATCCCCAACGCCGCTATCGTAGGAAGTGATGCCCATCAATTCATCCCAGTCCTCTTCGACGCCCGTGACGCCCCAGTGGACCACGATCAACAAATCGCCATCAGTCCTATCGCGAGCCGGAAAGTAGTTCCGCACCTGCATAAACTCCGCAAGCGTTTCAACCACATCCTGAAACTCCACCTTATCCAAGCTCTTATCCGCAATGAAGCCGCCGAAGTAGCGACCCTTAAAAAAATGATAGGTCTCGAAAACCGGTCCTTCGGCGCCGTCCTTCTTCGCCACGTATTCTTCAGTCGCATACGAATCCACGTAAACGCGCGCCTTGCGCTTCGCATCTACGGTCACGCTCAACGCCGACAGAACAACTAGGCAACCAGCCGCCACTCCAAAGCGATTCAAGGTTTTATTAACACAGTTCCGCATATTCATTTCAGTAATTCCTTAAACTTCGCAGAGTCCAAATTGGTTACCGACAAGTATTAGCCAATTTGCCCGGCTATCCTTCTGTGACGCCTCACTCGCCGCTACGCCAACCAAAATTTTACTATACAAACAGAACAATCCGCGCCACCTTCCGCCCAGTTCTTTCATTACGCATAACTCGCTGACCCAGGAAACGCCGTTAGAACCGGCGACAGTCGCGCTAAGGTAACAAGTCACAAACCCGTCCTAAGAGCTGGTCGCTCTCAGGGTCTGCCTCTTGCAGGCAGATAGAGTGAGGCGGTCTTTACACAAAAGAGACCATAAACTTGGAGTCCTGCCACTGGCAGCGAAAAACGCAAAAACCGCTGAGCTGATCAGCTCGGCAACCTTGTCGCTCGAACGAGGAAAACGCGTCATAAACTGCCAAAATCAAGCGGCCGCACGCCTTGCTGTCGCTTAATGCTGGAGTCATGACTCTTTTCGTCGAGAAAGCGGCTTCTCGCAAAAGCATCGCTAAAAAATGACACCAGAAACTAAATACACTAAAGCAGATAAGCTAGCCGCTGTCGCGAAAACAGCCCTCGCCTTCGCCTGCCTCGCCTCGCCATCCGTCGCGCAAGACGACGAATCGAAATCGCCGTATCAGCTTGATACATACATCACGGTCGCCAACCGACTCGAAATGCCACTCGACCGCGTCGGGAGTTCGGTAGAGTACCTCTCTCAATTCGACCTCGAGAAGACCAATCAGAGCTTCCTCCTGGACGCTATCCGCCTGACCCCCGGCTTCAACGTCCGCAACAACGGCGGCCCAGGCGCCTCCTTCGGCATCACCACGCGCGGACTCAACGCCAACCGCCCCGTCGTCCTGATCGACGGTATCGAGGTATCGGATCCCGCGACCGGAAGCATTATCAACTTCGGCAACCTTTTCACCTCCAATCTATCGCGCGTCGAGATTCTCAAAGGCCCTCAAAGCTCGCTCTATGGAGCCGATGCCGTCGCCGGCGTCATCAATCTCCAAACCCGAGCCGAAGAAGGGGGAGAGCTTAACCTCGGCTATGGCAGCTTCGATACCTACCAAGGAAGTATCGCCTACGGTAGCTCAAACGGTCCAATCTCCTACTCCGTCAACCTCAGCCACTTCGAAACCGAAGGCTTCTCCAACCAGCGCCCCTCTTTCGGTCCCGCATGGGCCGACGATGACGCCTACGAAAACACAACCGCCTCTGCCCGGATCGATCTTCAGGCAAGCGAAAGCGTCGAGCTGTATCTGTTCGCCTACTACAACGAGAACTTCAGCGAATTCGACCCAGGGAATCCAGCCTTCGCAGGAAGCGATCCTTTCGTAGACAACTACACAGAGGGAGAGCAACTCTTCGCAAAAGCAGGCGCCAAGCTGCACGCCAGCGAGACCTGGACCAGTCAGATCGACTTCGGATACACGGACATCGTCACCAGCCGTAATTCCTCCTTCCCCTCGACCGACGAAAGCAACCGCGTCCAAATCGACTGGCAAAACGCCGTAGAAGCCAACGAAAACTGGAGCGTCGTAGCCGGGTTGGAATACGAGAAGGAAGAAGACGCCGACCTCGACCAAAAGCGGGACGAAACCTCACTCTATATTGAAAACGTGCTCAGTCTTAACGACCAATTCGATCTCACCCTCGGGGCTCGCTATGACGACAACGAAGACTACGGCAGCGAGACCACCTACCGGAGCACTTTCAATTACCGGATAGCCGAAGGAGCCACTCGAATACACGGCTCCTACGGCTCCTCCTTTCAAGCGCCCTCCTTCTTCCAACTCGACGGCGCTCCGGGAGCCTTCGGCAACCCCGATCTCAAAGCGGAATCCGGAGACGGCTGGGACTTCGGCATCGAAACAGCCTTTGCCGCAAACTCCCTCTTCTTCTCCAGTACAATCTTCGGCTACGACATCGACGACAAGATCGCTTTCGACTTCACCCTCGCGACCACTGAACGTCCCTTCGGCAACTACTCCAACGCAGAAAAATACACTAGCGAAGGGATCGAGACCATATTCCAATGGTATCCGCAAGACAACTTCGACCTGAAATTCGCTCACACCTACGCCGACGCCGAATACGGAAACGGAACGGAAGCAGAACGGGTCCCCCGCAATACCTACAGCCTCAGCGCAAACTGGAACACGCTCAAACAAAAGCTGAACCTAAATGCCAACGTCGTGCACGTCAGTAGCCAATTCAGCCTGCGGGGCGATGCGAACAAGCAATCTGGATACACCGTTGTAAACCTCGCAGCCAGCTACGAACTAAGCGAAAGCTACTCGCTATGGAGCCGCATCGACAACCTATTCGACGACGACTACGAGGAAATCCTCACCTACCAAACACCAGGCTTTTCCCTGTACGGCGGCGTGAGGTTAAACTTCTAATAAAGGAACTCACTTAGGCCGGCACGCCAACCCGGCGACGCAATCACCCATGGGTCCGAGGAAACCCTCGGACTCATACCTCGCCAGGAAATGAACGCAATCCTCCCCAACACTCTCATCAGCCTTATTTGCGCTGCCACCCTAGCGCTAGCAGGGCCAAACCAAACACCCCTAAAATATGCCAAAAACTTCACCATCGAAGACCACGGCAGCCACACAGTCATCCGTGTATCCAATACTTGGAGAGGATCAGGCGATACTCTCTTCACCTATGCCCTCGTCCCCAGAGAACAAACGCAAATCCCGAAACTGCCCGAAAACGCCATCCTCTTCCGCACCCCCATCGAACGCGTGGTCACATTCAGCACCGTTTACTTCGGTCACTTCCAAGCACTCGACCTGCACCACACGCTCATCGGCGCTGCCAATGTCGAGTTCACCAACGACCCGAAAGTCCTCCAAAGCGTCGAATCCGGAAAAACCAAATCCATCGAATCCGGCAGCGCTCTCAACATAGAGACGATTCTCCTTCTCCAACCCGAACTTCTTCTCACCAGCAGTACCGGTAGTCCTCAATTCGATACGCACCCAAAATTGCTCCGTGCCAAACAACCCCTCGCCATTACCGCCGGCTATATGGAAAACCACCCCCTCGCCCGCTCCGAGTGGATCAAATTCGTCGCCGCCTTCTTTCACAAAGAAGAGCAAGCCTCCGAAATATTCGATCAAATCGCCAGCAGATACGAAACCCTCGCCGCGCTTACAAAGAACATAAAAGACCGACCCACCATACTTGCCAACGCCCCCTACGCCGGCAAATGGCACGTCCCCGGCGGACAAAGCTACTCCGCCCAAGCCTTCAAAGATGCAGGAGGAGACTACCTTTGGGCCGACGATCAAACATCTGGCGGCGTTCCCCTCGATTTCGAAACCGTCTACCTAAACGCCTCCGATGCCGACTACTGGATCAACCCCGGACGTCACCGATCCATCAAAGAGCTACTCGACACCGACACCCGCTTCCAGAAATTCGAAGCCCTACAGAAAAACCGCGTATTCAACAATACACGACGCATCAACGCCAACGGAGGAAACGACATCTGGGAACGCGGCATCCTCCACCCCGAAGAAGTCCTAGCCGACCTGATCTCAATCCTCCACCCGACCCTCCTCCCCAACCACACCCCCATATTCTACGAACAATTACATTAACTTTCTCCCCACAGATTACACGGATTTTCACAGATATCACAACATACGATTAGCTATCTGAGTTCATCTGTGCAATCTCTGGGCAAAAACAAAGCCCATCATCAGACCCACCCATAGATTCCTCTTTCTCATCGCCCTCCTCATCTGCGGATTCATCGCCTCCGTCAGTCTAGGCTCCAACATCCTACCCCTCCCCGAAATCTGGAAAGCCGTCACCGGCCATTCAGATTCCAACCCCGTCATCGCTCAAATCATCTTCGACTTCCGCCTCCCCCGAGCTCTCACCGCTCTCCTAGCAGGCGCCGCTCTATCCGTATCCGGTTTGCTGATGCAAACCATTTTCCGCAACCCCCTAGCCGACCCCTTCGTCCTTGGCGTCAACTCCGGAGCCAGTCTGGGAGTCGCCATCGTGCTCCTCGTCCTCGCCCCTAGCGGAGTCCTCATCACCCAAAACCTCGCCCTCAGCGGACAAGTCCTCGTCGTCATCGCCGCCACTCTCGGTGCCGCCGCCGCCCTCTTCATCATCCTTATCTTCGCCCAACGCGTGGATGTAATGTCCCTGCTGATACTCGGCCTCATGTTCAGCTACGCCACCGGTGCCATCGTGACCATCCTTATGTTCTACAGCATGGCCGAACGCCTCCAATCTTTCTTCAGCTGGTCCTTCGGCGAATTCGGCAACGTCACCTGGCAGCAACTCTCCATTTTATCTCCTGTCCTCATCCTCGGACTCGCTCTGGCCTTTTTCCTCTGCAAACCCCTCGACGCCCTACTCCTCGGAGAACGCTACGCCGAAAGCCTCGGCACTCGCGTCAAACTCGCTCGCCCCATCATCCTGGGCATCGCCTCCGTTCTCGCCGGAGCCGTCACCGGCTTTTGCGGTCCCATCGGCTTCCTCGGTATCGCCGGTCCACACATCGCACGCTTCCTCTTCAGAACCACCGACCACCGTATCCTCATCCCAGGCGCCAGACTCCTAGGCGCTCTCCTCGCCACCCTCGCCGACCTCCTAGCGCGAGCGCCCGGTCACGAAGCAATCCTCCCCCTCAACGCCATCACCGCACTTATCGGCGCTCCCATAATCATCACCGCCCTCCTCAAACAACGTAACCTAAAGAAGATATTCGGCTAATGGATACACCCACCAACACACAGCCGATCCTTTCCGCGGAAAATCTCAGCATCGGCTACCCCCAGAAAAAAGCGCCCTCAAAAGTTCTTTCCGAAAACCTGCAGCTGAAGATCGCGCCCGGAGAACTCGTCTGCCTTCTCGGACCCAACGGAGCCGGCAAGTCCACCCTCATCCGTACGCTCGCCGGCATGCAGCCGCCCCTCTCTGGAAACATCAATCTAGCTGGATCCGATCTCTCAAAGCTTTCCCCCAAAGAAAAAGCCCGTCTCACCAGCATAGTCCTCACCGAATCGACCAGTCTCGGTCTGATGCAAGTTCACTCCCTCGTCGCCCTCGGTCGACATCCACACACCTCCTGGTCAGGCTCACTAAGCGCTCGCGATCGCGAGCGTATCCACTGGGCTCTTACAGCCGTAGATGCGCTCACACTCGCCAAACGATTCGTAAGCGAACTCAGCGATGGCGAACGCCAAAAGGCCATGATCGCTCGAGCCCTCGCTCAAGAGGCCCCCTTCATGGTACTCGACGAACCCACCGCTTTCCTCGACCTTCCTCGCCGCGTCGAGCTCCTCCGTATCCTTCGCGAGCTCGCCCACCAAGAAAATCTAGCCATCCTCCTTTCCACCCACGACCTCGACCTCGCGCTCCGCAGCGCCGACCGACTCTGGCTCTTCGATTCTCGAGGCCGCTTCACTCAAGGTCCGCCCGAAGCGCTTGCCCTCGAAGGAGAAATCGCCCACGCCTTCGCCAACGACAAGCTCGACTGGGACGCCGACACCGGCTCCTTCCGCCTGCACCGCAGCCCCAACAAATCCGCAAAACTCACCGGCCAAGGCCCTGCCTACACCTGGACCAAACGCCTCCTCTCCCGCCTCGGCTACGACACGGAAAGCGAAACCCAAAATCCAAAGCTCGACATCCAAATCGAAAACCAAACCTGGACTCTCACCGAACACAAAACCCAACACACCTTCACTTCCCTTTCCGAACTAACCATGTTTCTCTCCCACAAATAGATCTCAGTCCGCATATCCACGCATATTTCCGCAAATGGATTAAAAGAATAAAATCACTCCAAAATATCTGCGATAATCTGCGAAGATATGCGGACCAAAAAATCCCATGCTCACCGCCACTCACTACGACGCCCTCGAAATTCACCGAAAAGAAAAAACGCTCATCGCCAAATTTCTTAAACCCCATCGCGTCCTATCAACTTGCCGCACCAACGGCGGACTCCGCGAAGACCTCGAGTACCTTTTCAATCACCAATCCTGCGAGCCCTCCTCGCACACAGACACCGACCTCTGCATAGTCGCTGTCAAAGAACCGCATCGCTACCTCAAACGAATCGCGTCGAAAGCCGGCCTCCCACCTGAAAAATGCGCTAGCCTCGGAACCGCAGCCAACATGAACAACGCCGCCGTATCCAAACACGGATACAAAGGTCTCGAAGTCATCGCCATCGCCACCGCTGGAGTCGGCACCAATGGCGGACGAGCTGGCGACCCCGGTTCCTACTACCAAACCGAAGACGGAGCCTCCCCCATCACCGCTCCCCCACCCCAAGCCGGCACGATCAATATTCTTGTCTTCCTCAATCAAGAGCTCACCGCCGGAGCCACCGTCTCTGCCGCCACCCTCATCGCCGAAGCCAAGGCCAGCGTCCTCCAGGAACTTTCCGCTCCCTCTCGCTACTCCGATGGTATTGCGACCGGAACCGGAACCGACCAAATCGGCATTGCTAGCCTTATAGGTACCCAAATCCTTCATACAGACGCCAACAAACACTCCAAAACCGGAGAACTCATCGCCCGCTCCGTTCGCGACGCGCTCTACGAAGCGCTGAACCTCCAAAGCGGCCTCACCCCAGACTCCCGCCGCTCAAGCATCGCCCACCTCCAGCGCTTCGGCGAGACTCAAGAAAGCTTCGCCCAAGGAATCCAAACATATCTCCCAGAAAAACACCACAAGCTCTTCACCAATAACTTCCTCTCCGTCAACCACGACCCAATTACCGTTTCCACCATCCAGGCCCTCGTCCACCTCCGCGACCAGATCACCTGGAAGACACTCCCTCAAAACTGTATTCAAGAAATCCTGCTCAACCAAGCTACCCTCATTCCCCAAGCCGTTTCTCACAAAACAATCAATCCGACCGATTTCCACCAATTCCTGAACGGCTCCCCCCTCACCATCGAGCGCCAGGACTTTCTCACCCTCATCCACAAAGCCTTCGCCTACGGCTTCGAACGCAAATGGCAAGGTCGCTTCGAAGACTAGGAAGTTTTCGGTCCGCATATTTACGCAAATTTATCCAACTCATGAATACAAAAACCAACAGCGAATATATGAAAGCGGAAGCCTATGCGCTCATTGGCGCTGCTTTCGAAGTCTACAACGAACAAGGTCACGGACTATCCGAAGAGATCTATCAGGAAAGCCTAGAGATCGAACTAAGCATTCGAGAAATCGACTTCCAACCCAAACAGGAGCTCACCACTTACTACAAAGGTAGAGCTCTGAAAAAGAAATACATCCCCGATCTCATGACTCACGACCAAATGATCGTAGAGCTAAAAGCTCTATCAGAACTTAACGGCGACCACGAAGCTCAAGTCCTCAACTACATGAAAATCACCAAACAACCCATCGGTTACCTCCTAAATTTCGGCAAGCCAGACGGAGTCCAATGGAAACGCCTCATCCAAAGCGAATTTTTAAAATAGAAGAATCATCTGCGATAATCTGCGAAGATATGCGGACCCAAAAAAACTCATGAGCAAAAAAGGAAACATCTCCACCAAAGCAGGCGACAAAGGAACCACCCGGATCGGCGGCGGCTCTCGCGTCGATAAAGACAACATCCGCGTCGAATGCCTCGGCGACCTAGACGAAGCCAACTCCACCATCGGCTACCTCCGCAGCAAACTACCCCCAGAGCACTCTTGGGACGAAGGCCTCGCACGCATCCAAACCGAGATGATGAATCTCATGTCGCACGTCGCCACTCCCTCCAACGCGGAGAAGCCCTCAACCGCTCCCCTCCCCACCGACACCGATAAATGGATGGAGACCTGGATGGAAGAGATCGAATCCGCGCTCTCCAGCGAAACCGTCTACTTCCTCCTACCCGGGGGCAATGAGATCTCATCTCTCTGCCACGTATCAAGAACTCAAATACGTCGCTCCGAACGTCGTCTCGTCAGCCTCAACAAAGAAGATCCTGTAGACCCGAGCATCCTCCGCTTCGTCAACCGCCTTTCGGACCTCCTGTTCAAGCTCGCTCGCCAAGAAATGGAAACCAGCGGCCTCAGCGAAGAACGCTGGCGCCTTTTCAAATCCAAATGAGAACTCCTTAGCAGTGACCGGCTCCCACCTTCCGCCAATCATCGTCTCCTGGTCCACCGGCAAGGACAGCGCGCTCGCTCTTCATTCGATCAAGAGACAAGGCTACCCGATCCACTCACTCGTAACCGTCTTTCGAAAGGAAGATGATCGCGTAAGCGTTCACGGGATCAATCGGAAGCTTCTCCGCGCTCAAGCCGAATCACTCGGCCTCCCCCTTCTAGAAATCGAGACCTCCCCCCAACGCAAATACGAGCAAGCCGTCACCGAAGGTCTCCAATCCTTCTCGAAGCTCGGCATCAACCAAATTGCCTACGGAGACCTATTCCTGGAAGATATCAAACAATGGCGAGACGCCTTTCACCAGAAATTTGGATACACCTGCCTCTATCCATTGTGGCGAATGCCGACCCAAGCCCTCGCCCACAAGTTCATCGGCTCCGGCTTCAAAGCCATTGTCGTTTGCGTCGACACAAAGAAGCTAAACCAAAGTTTCGCTGGTCGCCCCTACGATCACGACTTCCTAACGGACCTACCGAGCGACGTAGACCCTTGCGGTGAAAACGGCGAATTTCATACCTTTGTCTATGACGGCCCCGACTTTTCCAATGCCATCCCCTTCAAAAAGTCTCCCCCTAAAATCCGAGACTTCGAAGATGGAGCGCACCAATTCACATTCGGTTTCAGCGACCTCCAACTTGCCTAAACTTTCATGCACCGCATCATTTCCCTCATCGCCAGCAGTACCGAAACCATCTGCGAACTCGGTTTCCAAGATCAGCTCGTCGGGCGTTCTCACGAATGCGATTACCCCGCATCCGTTCTTCAACTACCGCAATGCTCCGAACCCAAATTCGACACCAAGGGCACTAGCCTTGAGATCGATCAACGCGTCATCGCCACCCTAGAAAACGCGCTATCCGTCTATCGGGTCTACTCCGACAAACTCGAAGAGCTCCAACCCACCGTCATCGTCACACAAGACCACTGCGAAGTCTGCGCGGTCAGTCTCAAAGACGTAGAAAACGCCGCCTGCGAAGTACTCTCATCCAACCCAGGGATCATCTCCCTCGCCCCCAACTCTCTCGAAGATCTGAAAACAGGTTTTCAACAAATCGCTAACGCCTTGGACAAGCCCGAGGCAGGAGAAGCCCTCGTATCCAGATTTGAGTCACGCCTCGATGTAATCCACCAAAAACTCGAAATCGTAGATCATCGCCCCTCAGTCGTCTGCGTCGAATGGATAGCGCCCCTTATGGCTGCGGGCAACTGGGTTCCCGAAATCGTAGATATCGCAAAAGGGAATGACCTTCTCGGTATCCCCAAAGCGCATACGCCCCGCCTTCCCTTCGAAAAGCTCCTAAAAGCCAATCCCGAGAAGATCATCGTCATGCCCTGCGGCTGGGGAATCGAGAAAAGCAAAGAAGAGCTCCTCGCCGACTTCGAACGTAACCCCTGGCACGAGCTTGACGCCGTAAAAGACGGCGAAGTCTACCTCACCGACGGCAACCAATACTTCAACCGCCCCGGCCCCCGCATCGCCGACTCCGCCGAAATCCTCGCAGAAATCCTCCACCCTACGCTCTTCCCGCCAAAACAACAAAACACGGCCTGGCAAAAGCTTTAGAGAACAGGAGTTTTCTAGTCCGCATATCTTCGCATATTCTCGCAAATGATTTCGAAGACAACTCGGACTATCAAGCAACGCAGAACAGAAAGACCTCCTCTTAATCAAATTCCCAATTACAAAAGTATATCTGCGATATTTTGCGAAGATATGCGGACCAAACCAAAACCCATGAAGTCCATCTCCATACTCGGCACCAGTTCGAACGCTGGTAAAAGTTGGATCACCACCGCCCTCTGCGCTTGGCTTCATTCAAAAGGCGTTCGTGTCGCTCCCTTCAAGGCTCAAAACATGGCCAACAACGCCTACGCCACTCTCGAAGGCGGAGAGATCGGCGTCGCCCAAGCCATTCAAGCCGAAGCCTGTGGACTCCGCCCCATCGCGGAGATGAACCTCGTCCTTCTCAAGCCATCGGGTCCCAACATCTCCCAAATCGTTCGCCTCGGCAAAGCCGTCGCCGAGGTCCCCGCCACCGAACACTACCGTACGATAGAGGACTCCTGGGAAACGGTCACTAACACTCTCGACTGGTGGCGAGATAAAACAGACGTCCTCCTCATCGAAGGAGCCGGCAGCCCCGTCGAACTCAATCTCAAAGACCGCGACATCGCCAACCTTCGCCCGATCAACTACGTAAACGGAAAATGGATACTCGCCGCCAACATCGAACTCGGCGGCGTATTTTCCCAAGTCATCGGCACCTGGAACTTATTGTCGCCTGAAGAGCAATCCCGAGGACTCGGCTTCATCGTCAACCGCTTCCGCGGCGACCCCAGTCTCTTTTCCGACGCCTCATCCCATTTCGGAAAACATACTTCTCTGCCCTACATGGGACTCCTTCCTCTTGCCGATCATCTTAGAATCGAAGACGAGGACAGCATGAGCGCCGCACCTATCTCAAAGGCTCCAGATTCCCCCTACATCGCCTTCATCCGCTATCCCCAAATTTCCAATACACAAGACGCCCTCCCGTGGGCTGAGGACTCCGGCATTCACGTCCACTGGACGACCTCACCGAGCCACCTCGCTCATGCAAGCGCCATCGTTCTCCCCGGATCGAAAAACACGATCGCCGATCTTGCCTGGCTCCGAGAGAAGGACTTCGAACAGGTCTTAAAAGACAAGGCCAATCAAGGAGTCCCCATCGTCGGCATCTGCGGCGGCTATCAAATGCTCGGCAAAACGCTATTCGACCCGCAAACCCAATTAGGTGCCAAAGGTCTCAACCTCCTCCCCATCGAAACCGAATTCGCTTCCGAAAAACAAGTCGTTCGACGCAAAGCAGTCCACGAGTCGGACAATTGGGAAACCTTCGAAATCCACACCGGCCGCACACAGATCCTCGCCAAAGCGTCCCCGCTCCTCCACATCCAAGATCTAAATACAGAACCCAAGCCAGAGGGCATCGCCCTGAAAAACATCTGGGGAAGTTATCAACATGGCCTCTTCGAATCCCCCTCCCTCCGCCGACGCCTTATCACCGCGGCCCGATTAGAAACTCAGGTCCAAGTAAACAAGCGAAACTACCGCAATCAAATGGCTCGCAAATATCGAGCCATGGCCGAATTCATAGAAGCTCGCCTAAACCTCGACCCTATTAAGCGAGAACTCGAACTGTGAACGAATACTTCATCATCGCGGCAGCACTCGGCGTAACGCTCGACCTCGTATTCGGCGACCCGATACGGATGCCTCACATCGTGCGATTTATAGGCTGGCTCACCGTCAAATGCGAAGAGCTCATCGTCTCCAAACTCGGCCGCAGCATTTTCTCCGGTCTACTCCTTTGGCTACTACTCAACGTCGGACTCCTCACAACCTACCACCTACTCGCCTCCCTCCTCTCAGCTTTCTCCCCATGGCCAAAAGTCCTTCTCGACGCCCTTTTGATATTCCAGTGCCTCGCCTTCAAGGATCTCGTCAAACACGTCCGCCTGGTACGAATCGCCCTAGGCCAAAACATTGAAAAGGCTCGCAAACGCGTCTCCTACATAGTCGGACGAGATACAAAACAAATGGACGAGTCCGACGTTTGCCGCGCCGCCATCGAGAGCGGTTCCGAAAACCTAAACGACGCCGTTATCGCCCCTCTCTTTTGGCTCTTCATCCTAGGCCCCGCAGGGATCTTTCTTTTCCGCATCAGCAACACCCTCGACGCCATGGTGGGCCATCGCAACGAACGCTACGAACTCCTCGGGAAAGTTTCCGCTCGAGTCGACGACGTCCTCAATTTCATACCCGCACGCCTCTGCGCTCTCTTCATCCTGCCAATGAAAAAGCTCTCCCTCTACACTTCCCTCAAACCCGACGCCATCAAGCACCCCAGCCCCAATGCGGGTTGGCCAGAAGCCTCAATGGCCCATCGCCTCGGTGTCGTCATTGGCGGCCGCATGTATGAAAACGGCGAACTCGTCCAAACCGCTCAAATGAACGAAGGCAGACGCCAACCCAATCCAATGGACATTGAGCGATCAACGAAGGTTATGGGCATCGCCTACGCCAAGGCCATTACGCTTTTCACAGCCGTCTATTGGATAACCATTGAGATTCTCTAAATGAAAAGCGACGGAACGCGAACCGATCTCGTGGATAATACCCAACAAAGCATCGGCAAGTTAACTACGGCTTGTTCTGCCGGCCGTAGACGTTCCAAAGATCCATTTTGAATTCCGTCACTTTCAACTCGTTGCTTTCCAACTCTTCTCCATCTTCCTGGACACTCACCGTCCTGAACTCGTTTTCGCTTATCGAAACCACCTCTTCATAGTAAGAAATCCCCTCGGGCGGCCATTCCAGATCGCTCGATTCCAAGTCCGCATAGTAGTAGCCTTCTTCATCTATGCCCCAGATCCCTCTCACATATCCATTGTAGATTTCCCCCTCATATTCTTCGCGGTAAACCAGTTCGTACGACCCATCTCCCAAGCGCAGGATCTCCCAATTTATTTCGCTGTTTTGGGCCGCCCATTTTCCCAGTATGCTTTCCTCCTGCAAGGTAAGCGGCTTCGCCTCCCGCTCCGCGAAAATTGCCGCCGCATCGGGATGGACGCTCATACGCGGAGACCTTTTGAAAATCCCAAAAAGCGTAAAAGCGAACGAAAGGCTTAAAGCGATTACAACAAGTGTCTTCATCTTTGGATTCATGAGCGCCATTCCAAAAGGAGCCTCCAAATCAAGTCCACGAAAAACCGAGCTACAACTCTTGTCAGGAAACTAAACGCGTGACCCACATTACCTTGCGACCTAAATGGAACCAATCACCGCTTGCCCAATCGATAAGAGCAGACATATTAAGATTCATTCATGAGAACCTTTTTCATAGCGCTTTTTCTAGGCATTTTCATCGGGGCCATTATCACCGCCTACTTCAAGACGCCCGAAGAATTCGAGGAGATCTTCACGCCCGAGAAAAAAGCCCAGATCGACGAGAAGCTAGATCGCCTCGGCGACAAGCTTGAGGGCTACAAGGAGAAGATCGAAGAAAAATTAGGCAAAGAGGGAGAGGAGGTCCCGAAAACCGAAACGCCTCCCCAAACTGATACCGACTACGAAGCTCCCACCGATATCGAACCTGTATCCGATCCCGATCCTCCCATTGAACCCGCTCCCCAAACGCAAGCGCCTCGCGAAGACGCAGAGGAGCCCAGCGTCCTCGATCGAATCAGCGAAAAAGCTACCGACCTCTTCGGCTCCTCGGCGGACAAGCGAATCAAGACCAATATCATTTCCAAGCTGAAGCTTAGCGGTGAAGTGGACATCGAAGCAATCGAAGTACTCGTCCAGGACGGCATCGTCACACTATCGGGCTCCATCCCCTCTGACTTTCTCGCCAACAAAGTCGCCATCCTTGCTCAAGAGACCAAAGGCGTAAAAGAGGTGATTGAGGATCTAAATGTCGCCGAGTCGAACTAATCGAATACTTCAGCGTATTCCTAGCCCAACTACACACTGCATTCATGCGCGCTCTCATCGCCTTCGACAAATTCAAAGACGCCCTCACGGCTCAAGAAGCCTGCGCTTGCGCCTCGCAGGCCCTCCTCGAAATCGATCCAAGCATCGAGATCGAAACAGCGCCTCTCGCGGATGGCGGTGACGGCTTCTGCGACACCCTTACTGCTGTAGCAAATGGCGAATTTAAGACCCGAGAAGTCACCGGTCCCCTAGACGTGAAAACCACCGCTACCTATGGATTCGTATCGGTTTCTTCACTACAAACTTCTGCCTTAGAGTTGCTCGATCTCCCTTCCAACGCAAACAAGCTCGCCATAGTCGAACTCGCCCAAACCAGCGGTATCGCCCTGACTCCTCTCGAAAACCGATCGCCCTGGATCACCAACACCACCGGCCTCGGTGAACTGATCGCCCACCTCGCAGACCAGGATACGGACGCAATCCTAATCGGCCTCGGAGGCTCCTCCACCCACGACCTCGGCCTCTGCGCGCTCCAAGCCATCGGCTATCGCTTCTACGATTCAGCGAATCAAGAGCTAAAAGAAGCTCCCATTCCTCGGTACTGGGAAAAAATCTCCCGCATAGAAGCCCCCGACGTATCAGGCGTTCCCGCCATCCGCATCGCCTGCGACGTCGACAATCCTCTCACAGGTCCTAGGGGAGCCGCCGCCATCTTCGGTCCGCAAAAAGGCCTTCAACCAGACGACTTCGAAAAACTAGACAGACTCACCTCAAAATTAGCGACCCTTCTCAGCCCCGATGCTGATTCCGATACCCCAGGCTCTGGCGCCGCAGGGGGATCCGCTTTTGGACTTTCCCAAGGGCTCAATGGAAAAATCGTTTCCGGTTTTCAACTCGTCGACGCCTGGACCGGACTCAGCGAAAAACTCTCCCGAGCCGATGTCGTCATCACCGGCGAAGGCCGCTTCGATGAATCGTCGTTAGGCGGCAAGGGACCCGGCTCTCTCGCAAAAGAAGCCATCCGCCTCGGAAAACCCGCACACGTCCTAGCTGGCTCTGTCTCAGAAAACATTGCCAACGCCTTAGAATTCGCCACTTGCCAAGCCATCTCCCCCAAAGGCCTCCCCCTTCCTACGGCCCTCGCCCAGACCGAGCAAAACCTCTCCAGAGCAATCCAAACACTCTTTGAAAAGAACGGCTCTTTCCAACCATGACCCAAAAGGGCAGATATTCTCCACGCCTCCTTATCAAAACTTTCCTAAACCGCGGGGCAACAAAGCCTCCGCAGTTAATGTCGCACTCCGTACGTCGAATAAGGTAAAGCGCGAAGCAACAGCTAGGCTAATTTCATCTATTAAAAACGGCGCGAATTAAACCGAGTAGTTCGCAAGTAAGCCGAGTTTTACTTGATTGCCTGCCCGAGCCCGCGCCATCACTGAAAGCGAGTGCAATGAAGTTAGCAGACCACGAATACGAAGAAGATCACGAGATCCGCCGCGAGCGGCACTCGCGTATTCGGCTCGCTAAGAAAATTCTCCGTCCGCTCCCTCGCCGCGCCACACTCCATCGCTACCCATTTCTCAAGCGATTCGCCACTTCGGCACGCAAGAAACCGTTCCTCTGGAGCTTCCGCGTCGAGCACGTAAGCCCTGCCATCTACGTCGGCTGCATACTCGCATTCCTCCCCGCCTATGGAGCTCAACTCGTTCTAGGCTTCTTCTGCGCCCTGCTTTTCCGCTGTAATCTTCTCGTCACTTCCGCGCTCGTATTCATCACTAACCCGATCACCGGCGTCCCCATCTACGCCTTCACGCGACTGGTCGGCGAGTACCTCATTGAAAATTGGAATCTCGGGCCCACTCCAGATGAGCGTCCATTCATCGGCAATGGATACGCTTGGGTAATCGGGGGACTCGTCGTCGGGCTTTTCGTCGGGCTCATCCTCGACCTCATCT
>JBCCZW010000016.1:0-17008 GCA_039186805.1 Verrucomicrobiota bacterium | reverse complement strand
GCGAGACCGAATGCCACAATGAGCAGTACCGAACCCGTACTTAGGCCTCTCACCAAATTTCCCCAACGCTCGATCGTCGCTTGAGCCATATCGATCTTCTTGATCGCCGCATCGCAAACTTCCGCTAGTTCCTCATCCTCAGATTCCGTAGCCCTATTCTGGATACTTGTAATCCCATCTCTAGCTGGCAAAGATTCTAACTCGCCCAAACGAACGATTGCCGCCTTCAAAGCCTCATCGCCATCCGCATTCGCCAGAAGGCTTAGATTGATCGCTTCCTCGAATTTCTTTCGAACCTTCTCGTTCTCTTCGATTTCAAGCTTCTTATACAATGCAGCCAAGTAATCCGCATTCTGGCTGAGACCGAGCTTAAGGGCTGCTTCAATACGCGTTTTCGGATCAGGCGACGAGAGATCAATCGTGTCGGTAATTGTTTTGAGCGCTCTACGCAATCTTCGCGACGGTCGATTCTTGCTCAAGTTTTCGTCTTCATCTTCGTTCGCGATCTCGATGACGCCATCATTCGAAAGACGACGAAACCTCTCGGAGATCTTTCGCAGTACAATCGTCTCCTCTTCAGAAACCTCGTAAGAATATACTTCGCCTACACGCCAAGCTTCCACAAAGTCCTTAATGTACGGATCGCTCAAGGCTGCGAGCTCATCGACGATCGCAGACTGTTCAGAGGAAGAAGCCAGGGCCAGCCGCTCTAGGATATCGCGGGTGGCGGCTTCCTGCGCCAGAGCGCATACTGTCGCCGTGAGGATCCCAAGAAGCAAGAGGATCTTCTTCATATTTATAGGAGGAAGGAATGAAACACTTTTAAACTTGAAAAATCGCCTGGCGAAAAGGGGTTACGCCAGGCGATCGAAAATCTAAGTATATGTGAATTCGAGAGAATTACTCGAAAGTGCCCTTCAAGAAAGGCTCGCCATAAACGCTGTCGAAAGACTCGAGGATATCGAACTGACCGTCCTCGAGAGTTTCGCCGATGTATACGTTCTTGGTAAGGTGATGGTTCGTCTGCGTTGTAACCGTGCCGCCGGGGCCGTCAAAAGAAACCCCGGACCAAAGAGCGTCGCGAACTTCAGGGTAGTCGAAAGTGCCCGCCTTCTCAACCGCGGCCTTCCACAGATAAACTCCGTTGTATGACAGGACCATCGGGGAACAAGTTACGCGACCTTCCTTTTGAACGCCTGCTGGGGCCGTCTTGAGCCACTCCTGGAAATTCGCGACGAACTTCTTGTTGGCAGGAGTATCGATGGATTGAAAGTAAGTCCAGCAACCCAGGTGGCCGACTAAGTCCTTGGTCGGGAGAGAGCGGAATTCATCTTCCGACAAGCTGAAAGAGACGATCGGGCAATCGTCAGCGGTCAGACCGGAAGCCGCGATTTCCTTGAAGAAGGAAACGTTGGAGTCGCCGTTGATTGTGTTGATAACGCAAGCGTCGCCGGAAGCCGCGAATGCCTTGATTTCAGCAACGATCTGCTGGTAGTCGCTATGGCTGAATGGGGTATACTTACCTGCGGAGATAACCTCGCCGCTAGCATCCTTGCGAAGACCGCCACCGATGTTTTCAACTGGGATACCCTTTGACTTCAAATACTCGAAGAGAACGAGATTCGTAGTTTGCGGGTAAACATAGTCAGTCCCCACGAGGTAGAACTTCGTATAGCCTTCTTCAAGGAGGTAATCCACCGCGGGAATCGCTTGCTGATTAACCGCCTCCGCAGCGTAAAAGATATTTGGAGACATCTCTTCGCCTTCGTACTGTACCGGGTAGAAGAGGAGACCGTCATACTTTTCGTAAACAGGGAGAACGAACTTGCGGCTGACGGAAGTCCAGCATCCGAAAGTCACCGCTACCTCATCCTGAGCGAGGAGCTGCTCCGCCTTTTCCGCGAAAGTTGGCCAATCAGAAGCCCCATCAACCACAACTGGTTCAATCATTTTACCGAGAACTCCCCCATTCGCGTTGATTTCGTCGAAAGTAAAAAGGAGAATATCGCGAAGCGACGTTTCTGAGATCGCCATCGTGCCACTCAAAGAGTGAAGGATACCAACCTTAACTGTGTCTTCGGCCTGAACCGCCGTAAAAGAACCTGCAAGCAATGACAGACCAACTGTCAGTTTCTTAAGAAGCTTCATATGAACTATATGATTAGGAGTTTATTAGTGAACAATAGGAGGTGGTGACGAAACGGAGTTAGCCAGACTTCTGACCACCACTTCGTTTGTTGAAACAAACCCCAGTCAGCATCCAATGGGCCAAGCTTGCTAATTATTTTAAAAACCCGCCGCGTTCATGAAAATCGGGCATGTTCCCCTTCAGTTTGATTAATATTGATCACATTAATATTACCTTTTGAGCGTGCTGATATTACCTAACGAATTATTGTTTAAAACTAAACCATTGTCGTGATCCTCATAAGCGAGTCACTCGCCTAGGTTCGAAATATTTCCCTTTCATTGCCTTCCTTATGGCTTGGATTCTGCTCGATTCGTCTTTCATTAAAACCCTCCGTGGCAAGCGCTTCGCTCTCCAACGACGGCGGCAAACCGCTCGCTACAACCTAACGCACCTGCATACAACACCATGCATCTTTCCCCACGCGAAAAGGATAAGCTCCTCGTAGTAGTCGCCGCAGACTTGGCCCGCCGCAGACAGCAACGCGGCCTAAAGCTCAACTACCCCGAATCAGTCGCCATCGTCACATACGAAATTCTCGAAGGGGCCCGCGATGGGAAATCCGTTGCCGAGCTGATGGCGTTCGGGGCCACTATCTTGAAGAAGGAGGACGTCATGGACGGCATCGCCGAAATGATTCACGAAGTCCAAGTCGAAGCCACTTTTCCAGACGGCACAAAACTCGTAACCGTTCACAACCCGATCCAATGAAGCCAGGAGAAATCATAGCTGCAAATGCAGACCCCCTTCAGGCCAACGTCGGCCTGGAAACGAAGACCCTCGCCGTCTCAAACACCGGCGATCGACCCATCCAAGTCGGCAGCCACTTCCACTTATACGAAGTCAACGGCGCTTTACGCTTCGACCGCGAGGCCGCCCGAGGCTTCCGACTCAACATCGCCGCCGGTACCGCCGTCCGCTTCGAGCCCGGAGACAGCAAAGAAATCGAAATCGTCGCCCTCGCCGGAAAACGTAGAGTCTACGGCCTAAACAACAAAGTCGATGGACCGCTCTAGACGCCAAACTCCTTCATAAATGAACCGCACCAGAGAAGCCCTCAGTAAAACGCGTCAACCCAAAGCTACGAAATCAGAGGTCTTTCAATCAATCTGCCTGGACGTTTCAGAGAATCTCCTAGCCGACCTCACCAGCGTCTGGTTCTTCGACAAAGAGCAAACTCAGATCGAATGCCAATGCTGCTACGACGCCCTCGCAGAAAGCTTTTCCAAAGGCCAAATACTTCGCAAGGAAGACTTCCCCAAATACTTCGAGCGTGTTATCGAAGATAACGTAATCTCTGCGCCCGACGCTCTAAACCACAGCGCGACGAAAGACCTCACTGAGCCTTACTTTAGACCCAAGGGAATCATCTCGCTCTTAGACTTCATTCTTCACAGGAACTACACGCCAGTCGGCGTCATCTGCTGCGAAAACCGTAAAGATATGCGAAATTGGAAAGAAGCAGATATCGACTACCTCCGTTCCATTGCGGCCCTTACCTCTTTTCATTTCCACTTTAGCAACTAAGCGACTCCACTACTCTCAAGTCCTCACTTATATCCATGTCTCTAGAATTCGACAGACAACAGTACGCGGAAATGTTCGGCCCCACAGTCGGCGACAAAGTCCGCCTAGGCGACACCGAGCTTTTCATCGAAGTCGAACGCGACCTGATAGCTGAAAACGGAGGCTACGGAAACGAGATCAAGTTCGGCGGCGGCAAGGTCATCCGCGACGGCATGGGCCAGTCCCCTACCGCACTCGCTTCTGAGGTCCTAGACCTCATCATCACCAACGCCACCATCCTCGACGCTGCTCAAGGCGTCATCAAAGCGGACATCGGTATAAAAGAGGGCCGTATCGTCGGCATCGGCCACGGCGGCAACCCACTCATCCAAGACGGAGTCAACGAAGGCATGACCGTCGGAGCCTCCACCGAGGTCATTGCCGGCGAAGGCCACATCATCACCTCCGGCGGCTTCGACTCGCACATACATTTCATCTGCCCCCAACAGATCGAAGAAGCCCTCGCCAGCGGCGTCACCACCATGACAGGCGGCGGGACAGGACCCGCGACCGGCACCAACGCCACCACATGCACTCCCGGTCCTTGGAACATCAGACGCATGCTCGAGGCCGCCGAAGAGTACCCCATGAACCTCGGCTTCATGGGCAAAGGCAACTCCTCCAATCCGCAAGCCCTCCGCGAACAAGTCGCCGCCGGAGCCATGGGCCTCAAGCTTCATGAAGACTGGGGTACCACCCCGAGCGCTATCGACAAATGCCTAGAAGTCGCCGACCAGATGGACATCCAGGTCGCCATCCACACCGACACCCTCAACGAAGCCGGCTTCGTAGAAGATACGATCGCCGCAATGAAAGGCCGCGTCATCCACACTTTCCACTCTGAAGGCGCCGGAGGAGGCCACGCGCCCGACATCATCAAAGTCTGCGGAGAACTAAACGTCCTCCCCTCCTCTACCAACCCCACTCGTCCTTACACAGTGAATACAATCGACGAGCATCTCGACATGCTCATGGTCTGCCACCACTTGGACAGCAAGATCCCTGAAGACGTCGCCTTCGCCGAATCCCGCATCCGCCCCGAGACCATTGCCGCAGAAGACCTCCTCCACGACCTCGGAGCCTTCTCCATCATGTCCAGCGACTCCCAAGCCATGGGGCGCGTCGGCGAAGTTATCTGCCGTACTTGGCAAACCGCCCACAAAATGAAGACCCAGTTCGGCAAACTCGAATCCGAGGAGCACCCAGCCGCAGACAACTTCCGAGCCCTCCGCTACGTCGCCAAGTACACCATCAACCCAGCCATCGCTTGCGGCGCCGCCCACGAAGTCGGCTCAATCGAAACCGGTAAACTCGCCGACCTCGTCGTCTGGAAGCCAGGATTCTTCGGTGTAAAGCCAGAGCTCGTCCTCAAAGGCGGACTCATCGCCATGGCCAACATGGGAGACCCCAACGCCTCGATCCCCACACCGCAACCCATGCGCTACCGCCCGCAATTCGCGGCTCACGGAAAAGCAAAGTACGCCACCAGCGTCACCTTCGTAAGCCAAGAATTCCTAAAAAAAGGCAACACAGAACTCGGACTCCAAAAGCGGCTCGTGGCAGTAAAGAACACCCGCAACATTTCCAAGAAGGACCTCCTCTACAATGACGCCACACCGAAGATCGAAGTAGACCCCGAGACCTACACCGTCAAAGCCGATGGCCAAGTCCTCACCTGCGAGCCCGCCACCGAAGTCCCCCTAGCCCAACGCTACTTCCTCTTCTAACCAAGGAGGTTGGGCTTTAGTCCGACCAAAGCAGAGCCTATCCTCACTGTAGGCCGAGGTGCCGACGTGGCGCCCAATTCGCCATTCCACAATCCCAATTCCACACATCGCCGTGCAACTCATCACCACCCATTTCCACAACATCCCAGCCGACAAAGAAGTCGTCCCCCTAAAGATCGACCGCCGCACCCTCGCCAAACGCCGCTTTCGCGCCGAAGCGGCTGACGGCGCCGACTTCGGCTTCGACCTCGACCACCCCCTTTCTCACCATACCCCCTTCCATCAAACCGACGACAAAGTCTACATCATCGATCAACTCCCTGAGTCAGTATTGAAAATTCCCTTTCAAGGCGAAAAACAAGCCGCCCACTACGGCTGGCAAGTCGGCAACATGCACTTTCCTGCCGCCTTCTCCGACGACGCCGTCCTCGCCGAAGACGATCCCGCTGTCCGTCAAATGCTCGAACGCAACCGCATCGCCTACGAAGAAGCAGAAGTCGTCTTCCAACCCGCCGTCAACACCGCCGGCCATCACCATCATTGATCAGAGGTCAGAGGACCGAAGTCAGATGTCAGAGAATTCGAACACAGATCTATCGTGGTTGCCTAGCATGCTACAGACGGTAGATCCGCTTTTTCCGATCGGCTCCTACGCCCACTCTTACGGTCTGGAAGAAATGGTCTCTATGGGCATCGCCTCGACAGCTGAAGACCTCTCCGACTACCTTTCTCTCAATACTGAAACCAACCTATCTCAACTCGAGCTACCGTATCTACGTTTCACCTACAAAGCCATCTCAAATCAAAGCTGGACCGACCTCGCCTTGCTCGACCGAGAGCTCGAAGCCTCCAAGCTCAGTAAAGAAATTCGCCACGCCAGCAAAGCCCAAGGCCAACAACGCCTCAAACTCCTTTCAAAGCTCCGCCCCAACCCAATATTCCAAAAACTCTCCGACTTCCGCGACACTGGTAAAATCACCCCCAATCATGTCACCATCTACGCCGCCGAATCCGTAGCCCTCGGCACCCCCCTCGCCCCTGCGCTCGCCTCCTGGGCCTACCAAGCCCTCGCCGCTCCCTGCGCCGCCGCCCTCAAGATCATGCGCATCGGCCAAGAAGGGTCCCAAACCGTATTAACCAAACACATACAGAATATTCCCAACCTCGTCGAAACTTCCCTCTCTATCGAACGCGACTACGCCGGCAGCTTCAACCCACTCCTCGACATCGCCTCCGATCGCCACGAGCGCGCCTTCGCCCGACTTTTCATATCATGAATTTCTCACCCACGAATCACACAAATCGACACGAATAAAAATCAACAATTCGTGGAGATTCGCGCTATTCGTGGGCAGACCCATTTCTTATGTCCGAACAAAGCAACAAATTCTCCAGACCCGTACGCATAGGAATCGGCGGCCCCGTCGGCTCCGGCAAAACCATGCTCGTACTTCGCCTCTGCGAAATCCTCAAAGACGAATTCGAACTCTGCGTCATCACCAACGACATCTACACTCGCGAAGACGCCGAATTCCTCGTCCGCAACGAAGCCCTCCCCGCAGAGCGCGTCATGGGGGTCGAAACCGGCGGCTGCCCGCACACCGCAATCCGAGACGACACCAGCATGAACATGGCAGCGATCGACGACCTCATCGAACGCAACCCAAAGACCCAAGTCATCCTCATGGAAAGCGGCGGCGACAACCTTTCCGCCACTTTCTCTCCCGAGCTCGTCGACGCTTTCATCTACGTTATCGATGTCGGCGAAGGCGATAAGATTCCCCGCAAGGGCGGCCCCGCCATCCAGTACTCCGACCTCATGGTCATCAACAAAATCGAGATCGCGCCCTACGTCGGCGCTGACCTCGGAGTAATGAAGCGCGACAGTAAAAAGATGCGCGCGGACCGTCCGTTCATTTTCGCCGACCTCAAGTCTCGCAAGGGCCTCGACGACATATGCGACTGGCTGAAAAAGAACTACCTATTCAGCTAACATAAGAGCAAAGCGGACACTTAAATTGTAGGCCGGGGCGCCGACCCGGCACAACCACTTAGACCAAAGCCGCCACACTTGAGTCTCGCTTCTCCAGAACTAGAAATCCAAACTTTGGATACCGCAAAGAAAAGTCTCCACGGCTACATGCGTCTCACCTGCAGCCGTGACGCCGAAGGTCGCTCTTACCTTAGTCGCAAAGAATTCCGCTCGCCCATCCACCTCAGCAAACCCTACTGGGACGGCCGCAACCTCCTCCTCAACGTCATGAGCCCCACCGCCGGACTCTTCGCAGGCGACCTCATCGACGTTGAAGTGAAAGTCGAACCCAAAGCCTCGCTCATCCTATCAAGCCCAAGCTCCCTGCGGGCCCACAAAATGGATACAGGCTTCGCCGCTTGGAACCAATCCTTTCACGTCAGTCAAGGCGCTTTTCTCGAAACCAACCCTGAATGGCTCATCATGCAAGGCGAAAGCGACTTTCGCCAAAACACCGAAATTAACCTCGATCCCGGCGCAGAGCTCTTCTTCATAGAGACTCTCGCTCCCGGCCGCGCCGCTTACGGTGAAAACTTCGAATTCCGTCGCTTCAAAAACCGCTTCCACCTCTACTACGACGGCCAACCCGCCGCTATCGAGCGTTACGAAATTGACCGCTCCAAAGGCGCCCACCGACCCTGGCAAGCCGCTTTCGAATCTCCCTTCTACGCCTCGCTCTTCTGCGTCTCAGAGAAACTTCAGGATAATGAGGACCTGTGGATCCGTATCCACAAATCCCAGACAGATGATCTACGGATAGGAAGCAGCGCTTTAGCCAAGGGCCCTTGCTGGAATATCAAGCTCCTCTCCAACGACCCCATCGCCGCCCGCAAAACAATCGCCGAAATCAGGGAACTCTTTTACCAATCCGTCGGTCGGGGATCGACTAAGCTTCGACGCTAACGCCGTCGCGACAATCGCTCGGTCCTCCCTTCAATGGCAATCCCGGCCAAATTTCGCAGTCACCTCATACTCACGGTCGCCTTTTCTCTCGTTCTATCAGGCTGCCGTACAATCTCTCCCACCTCCGAGCCTAAACTCCTTCCACTCCCCAAACCCCTTCCCGACGGGCATCAAGACGGAGACTCGCAGGTACGCTTTCCAGGGAGCATTGGCGAGATGCACCTGCAGGCCATCACTGACTACGAATCTAGTACCCCAGGTCTGGGCGTCGGACTATCTTACCGGGGCCGAGATACCAAACTCGAGATATTCGTCTATAGCAATGGGGCTAACCTAGTCCCCAACGGAATCGAACCCCCCATCGTTCAAGAAGCCTTCGCCAACGCCATCGGCGACGTCGAGGAAGCCGTCGATGAGAATCGCTACGCAGACTATCGCCTCCTATCTTATCGCATCAAGGATCTCGGCAACCATCTCTTCCTCAAAGCCGAATTCTCCTACTCAGAGCAACTCGCCGAGAAGCGCTCCCTCCTTTACGTCACCGGCTTCAATACCCGAATCGTCAAGATCCGCATTACTACTCAAGTCGATAAAGAAAGCAGCCTTCGCGAACGTATCTTCGATATCGAAGAAGATATCTCTTTCCTATTCCTCCGAGCCCAACGTCAAGGTCTCGTAGGGATAACGCAGGCCCAAGCTATAGCGATTCAAAAATCGATGCTGCTCATCAACCTCGCAGATGGACTTCAAGCGGCCGAAGCCCTCACCATCGCCCAGCTAGAAATCATTAACCGCAAGCTCGCGGGAAAGTGGAATGTCCTCAAAGCGACTTTAGCAGACGCTCAGCCAATTGACGGTCGCATCGAAATCCTCATTCCCGAGCGAGGGCGCGCAATGGCGCAGGAAAGAGCATATCTATCGGTATTCATCGATGCTCAAGGCCGCACCGAAATCGCAAATAACCGAAAATAATGCCTCCCGCGCTTGAGACTCAGCTCAAGCTAACTTGTTTGCTTGTTTAACTATCTATATTCCAAATAGTTACAGGTGCATAAGAACTAAGGTAAACATCCCAAGAAATACGGGGCAACCCGGAATCCAATTTCAACCTCCAATCTAGGCATAAGATCGTTTTTACCAAGTGTCATTTATTCAAAGCGCCCGACTTATAAAGTTGATATCCTAGCCGAATAAATACACTCAAATCTTCGCGGTCCCAGCGGAGTTCCAGGAAAACGTCGCCCCGAGTATTTTCCTAACCCACATACAACAAATGCCCACCAACATGACCGAGGACATAGACCTCTCAAACCTCGAAAATCGATGCATCCTCATCATCGACGACAATAAATCGATCCACAAAGACTACCGCACCGTTCTATGTCCAGATGCGGAAGACGAATCGGAAGAAAAGCTAGATCAGCTCGAAGACATGCTTTTCGGCGAAGACGACGAACCCGCCACCCGTCCAAAACGCATCCGAAACTTCGCCCTAACTTCCGCCTACCAAGGCGAAGAAGCCTACAACATCGTGAAGGAAGGCAAAAACAAGAACCTGCGCTACCCCATGGCATTTGTAGACATGCGAATGCCTCCCGGCTGGGACGGACTCGAAACCATCGAGAAAATCCGCGAACTCGATCAAGACATGCTCTTCATGATCGTGACCGCCTACTCCGATCACACCTTCGAGACCATCGTGGAGCGCTTAGGACCGTCTGTACCCGTGCGAATCCTCTACAAACCCTTCGATCCCAAGGAAATCTATAGTACCGCCTACAAAATGGTCTCCAAGTGGAACGAGCTGAACATTACCCGCTAATCCGGCGGCCGATACCTCCGAAACATATCAAGGGGAGGAAAGACCTTCGCGCCCCGACCAGCGTCTTAGGTTGACACCTACCGTGACAAACGCCCGTACCGTCTAGTCGTCGCCTTGCGACTGGCGATCTTCTCCTCGTTCTCAAACAACGCGGAGAACATATACTTAAAGCCATCGATCTTCTTACGCTCGATCTCCTGACCGATGAAGTGCTCGATGACCTTCGCATTCTTAACCTCATCCTCCGTCAACAAAGTAAACGCATCGCCCTCCTTCTGCGCGCGACCTGTCCGGCCAATGCGATGCACGTAATCCTCCGCGTTCAACGGCACATCGTAATTGATGACGTGCGTCACATTCGCGATATCCAATCCGCGAGCCGCAATATCCGTAGCCACCAGAACCTCGTACTTGCCGTCTTTAAATCCGTCCAAGGCCTCAGTACGCTCGCGCTGCGAGCGGTCCGAGTGAAGCACCGCTACAGAATGATTCAAACGCTCGAGCTTCCGCGAAACCGTATCCGCATTAAACTTCGTCCGCGTGAAAATGATAACGCTCTCGTAATGCGTCCTCTCCAAGATCTCGATCAATAGCTTAGACTTCTGGCGATCCACCACCGGGTAAAAGGCATGGCTCACCGTTTCGGCAGCAGAACGATTCTTGCCTATCTCGATCACCTCTGGATCCCTCAGGGCCCACTGGGAGAACTTCTCGATCGCGGGCGGCATCGTAGCGGTGAAAAACAGAGTCTGACGATCCTCTGGACACTTTCCGATAATCCGCTTCACATCCGGCAAGAAGCCCATATCGAGCATCCGGTCTACCTCATCGAGCACCAAGACCTTCATCCCTTGAAACTTCGCTCGACCTTGATTCATATGGTCCAGCAAACGCCCAGGAGTCGCCACGATAATTTCAAAACCCTTCGCCAACATCTCTTCCTGGCGCCCGTACTTCACACCCCCGAAAATCACCCCAACCCGCAAATTCAAGTGCTTGCCGTAACTAGTCAAAGCCTGTTCCACCGGCGCGGCCAATTCGCGAGTCGGCTCCAATATCAGACACTGCGTTCCCTTGCCTGGCTCCAATTGCTGAAGCGTCGGCAAGCCAAAAGCGGCCGTCTTGCCCGTTCCGGTCTGAGCTGAGCCAATCACATCCTTACCCTCGAGTATCATCGGAATCGCCTTCGCTTGAACAGGCGTAGGCTCTTTGAAGTTGAGCTCCTCAAGCGCTCTGTTGATGGGTTCTGATAGACCGAGACCGGAAAATGGCATGATGCGTATATGCTCCCACCGAAAAATTAATCAAGCCCAGAGACAGAACTTCGATTCAGCTCCCATCCTCACCCAAGTAAATTATTGCCGCGCCAAGCCAATTCGCTTTGCCTCGCCACAAAACAAAACGCCATGGGAGAAACAAGCCAAGCACTCACGCAACCCGTTGTACCGGACGCGCTCATCAAAGCCCGGCAGGACTTCCCGATCCTAAACCAAAAAGTCCACGGCAAACCCCTCATCTACCTCGACAATGCCGCTTCCACGCAAAAACCCCAAAGCGTGATCGACGGCATCACGCGTTACTACACTTCGGAAAATGCAAATATCCACCGCGGCGTCCACCTTCTCTCCACCGAGGCCACCGCCGCCTACGAGGGCGCCCGCGCCAAAATAGCCGAATACCTTAACGCACGAGACTCTTCCGAAATCATCTACACTCGTCAAGCGACCGAATCCATCAACCTCGTCGCCCACTCATTTGTCGAACCTCGCGTCCAAGCCGGCGACGAAATCCTCATTACTCACCTTGAACACCACGCCAACATCGTCCCTTGGCAGCTCCTCTGCGAACGCATCGGCTGCAAACTCGTCGTGGCTCCCGTCGACGATAATGGTAACCTGGATACAGACGCCTTCGAACAACTGATTACGGATAAGACGAAATTCATCTCATTCGTACACGTCTCCAATTCCATCGGCACCGTCAACCCCGTTGAAAAGCTCATCAGCTTCGCTAAGTCCCGCGGCATACCCACCCTCATTGACGGCGCTCAATCCGTCCAACACATGCCCATCGACCTCCAAGCGCTCGACTGCGACTTCTTCGTCTTTTCAGGCCATAAGATCTTCGCGCCCACCGGCATCGGAGTCCTCTACGGAAAACGCGAACTCCTCGACGATATGAGACCGTATCAAGGAGGTGGAGACATGATCGCGAGCGTGTCATTTGAAGGCACGACCTTCAAAGAACCTCCTTCCCGCTTCGAGGCTGGCACCCCGCACATCGAAGGCGGTATCGGCCTCGGCTACGCCATCGATTACCTGAACGGTCTCGGTCTCGACATCATCCAAGAATACGAATCCCAGCTAATAGAATACGCCGTCGCGAAGCTCAATCAGGTCGAAGGGCTCAACCTGATAGGCAAACCAAAAGACAGAGCCGGCGCCATCTCATTCGTCATGGGAGAAGCTCACCCTCACGACATCGGCACCGTACTCGATACAGAAGGCATCGCCATCCGCTCCGGCCATCACTGCTGCGAACCTCTTATGAAACGTCTAGGAGTCCCCGCCACCGCTAGAGTCTCTATATCCTTCTACAACAACCACGAAGACATCGACGCGCTCGCCGGCGCCCTCAAAAAAGTCTCCCTCCTCTTCGGCTAGGAGATTTCGAATGTAGCATCGGACGTGAGTCCGATGACCCGAAGCCCATCCTCGTAGTGCCTCTGCTTGCAGACGGCCTCCACAACCCGACCACTCCGCACCATCAACCCAAACCTAAAAGACCTCTATCGCGACACCATCATGCGGCACAGCAAGACGCCGCAAAACCGATCCGCGAACCCGAACGCGCCCCTCCAGTCAACCCTCACCAACCCCCTCTGCGGCGACGAAATATCCGTCTACCTTGAGTGCAAGGACAACATAATCACCCAAGCCACCTTCGAAGGCCAGTGCTGCGCCCTATGCACCGCCTCCGCCTCCATGCTCACCACTGAGATCCAAGATCTGGATACAACTGAGATCACTGCTCTAGCCAACACCCTAATCGACCGCCTTAAAACTGACGCCGCGCTCCCCTCCGCCAAAAGCGAGGATATCAAATCCCTTTCAGGCGTCGCTGCCTTCCCCAGTCGCAAACGCTGCGTCACCCTCCCCTGGGAAGCCCTGCTCGCTGCGCTCGCCCAGAAGTCAGACGACTGAGGTAAGAGTTCAGAATAACCTCTTCTCTGACCTCCGACCTCAGATCTCCGACCTCTTCTCCAATGATTTCATTAAAGAACATCCGACTCCAATACGGCGAACGCTTCATCTTTCGGGATGAGACCGCGACCATCGGCGCCAAAGACCGCATAGGACTCGTAGGCTCAAACGGCATGGGCAAGACCACCCTCCTCCGCGTCCTCACTGGGCAAGAAGACCTCGACAGCGGAGAAATCGTCAGAGCCAAACACACCACTATCGGCTACCTTCCTCAAGACGGCATTCACTCTTCCGGACGTTCCCTCTACGACGAAGTCGCCTCCGTATTTGAAGAAGTACAAAACCTAACCAAATGGATCGAAGAGGCCTCCGAAGAACTCCAAAGCTTGGATACAAACTCTGAAGAGTATCACGAAACGCTGGAACGCATCGGCAGCTGGGAAGTCCTCTTGGAAGACCACGACGCCACCAAGCTCCCCTCCAAAATCAAAACCATCCTCGCCGGTCTGGGCTTCGAGCAAGGCGACTTCGAACGCGACACCGGCGAATTCTCCGGCGGCTGGCAAATGCGTATCGCGCTCGCCAAGCTTCTTCTCGCCAACCCCTCTCTCCTCCTCCTCGACGAGCCAACCAATCACCTAGATATCTCCTCTCAACAGTGGCTCGAAAACTACCTCGCCAAATACGAAGGCTCCCTGCTTATGGTGTCGCACGACCGTTCCTTTTTGGATACGCTCTGCACGCGAATCTTCGAAGTCACCCTCGGCGCCCTCAACCGCTACCAAGGGAACTACTCCAAATTCGAAGTCCAAAGCGCTCAGCAACGCGAACACCTCCGCAAAGCCCAAGCCAACCAACAGCGCGAAATAGAAAAGGCCGAAGAGTTCATCAACCGCTTCCGGGCTAAAGCCACCAAAGCCCGCCAAGTTCAAAGCCGTATCAAAGCTTTGGATAAAGTAGAACGCATCGAACTCGAAGAAGAAGAAAGCGCCATCGCCTTCTCCTTCCCTTCCTCGCCCCGCAGCGGCCAAACCATTCTCGAAGTAAAGCAACTCTGCAAGAGCTACGGCGATCTCGCAGTCCTAGACAAGATCGATCTGAAGATAGAACGCGGCGACCGCATTGCTGTCGTCGGCGTCAACGGCGCCGGCAAATCCACTCTCGTCAAAGTCATTTCCGGCGACGAACCCTACCAATCAGGCGAAATCGCCATGGGTTCCCAAACAGTCCCCACCTACTTCGCCCAGCATCAAGCCGACACGCTGGACCCAGAGCTCGACGCCCTCTCAATCGTCGAACAAGTCGCCCCCGCCGGACATAATAAAAACCTCCGCTCCGTCCTAGGCTCCTTCCTCTTCCGCGGCGACGACGTCTTCAAGAAGGTCAAGGTCCTCTCCGGAGGAGAACGCAATCGCCTCGCCCTCGCCAAGATCCTCGTCCAGCCCTCCAACTTCCTCGTCCTCGACGAACCGACCAACCACTTGGACATCAATTCGCAAAACGTATTGCAAAATGCGATACGCGACTACGACGGATCATTCATTATAGTCTCCCACAATCGAGCTTTCGTTGACCCCATTGTCAACAAGACCTTAGAAGTCCGTAAGGACGGAATCAGTCTTTTCCCAGGAAACGTATCCGATTACTTGAGACATCTAGAAGAAACTCAGGTAGCCGTCGAAGACCCAGCCAAAAACGGCCCCACTCCCCATTCTCGACCGGTAAATTCCGAGAACCCTAAAGAAGCTCGCCGCCGCCGCGCCGAACTCCAAAAAAAGCTCTCGCCCATCAAGAAAAAACTAGCCGAAACCGAAGACAAAATCGCCACACTAGAAGAGCGCCAAGCCGTCATAGAAGCCCTCCTCGCCGACCCAGAATACTTCAAAAAACCCGAAGCCCCCGACACCATGCGCGAGTACGACCTCAACAAAGACAAGATCGACTCCGCCTACACTCGCTGGCAAGAACTCAGCGATCAAATATCGCAGCTCGAAGAGAGCGCATAACATTGAGTGCAAGCTCAATGATCCTCCTACCAAAAAGCCGCACAGTCTCCCGTGCGGCAAAAAATAGAAAAGAAGCTCGTAGATCCGATCAACCTGGCAAGAACTCTTCCTTGTAGTCGTATTGACTTTCCAAGTACTTATTCGCCTTTTTATTCCCCTTCACAATACCCTTCTTTCCATCGTAACGGATCTTGCGGCCTGCTTCCAGCGAAACTAAACCAAGCAATGCCGTCTCCGTAAAGTCCGCCGCATAGGAAAAGTCGGAGCCAGCCATCTTCCCTTCTCGAACCGCATCTGCGAACTCCTTAAACGGACCACCCTTTACTCTCGGAAGCGTCTTCTCGGGGAGAGCTTTGCTGGAGCGAAGCTCCATAAAGAAGTCGTCAGGGAAAACGCGAACGGTTGAGCTATACGTATCCGTCCAAATGATACCTTTTGAGCCGACTAGGAATGTACCGTTATTATTCTTAACCTGCTTCCTGCCTCGCTTGTTCACCGTTTCCGCAAAGAAATCGTCGGGAACGCCTGACAAGTTTTTAAGAGCGGGCAAAATCCCGCCATCGGACCAGGTAACCTTGATTGGCTTTCCTCCACCTGGGCGGTCGAAACTGTATTCAATTGTTTCCGACTGGGGAAAGGTCTCCGCATGATTCGTTTCTGTCATCGCCTTTATCGCCTTTGGCAAACCAAGACCCAATCCCGAGAAAGACGAATCCATGATGTGGCATGCCATATCGCCGATCGCCCCGCAGCCATAATCCTTCCAGCCACGCCACGCGAAGGGCACAATCTTCGAATCAAAGGACTTCTTGGGAGCTACGCCCAACCACAAATCATAGTCCAAAGTCGCGGGTACCTTTTCACTCTGGCGAGTAAGCGCGCCTTGAGCCCAAACCGGACGATTCGACCAATGGTAGACTTCTTTCACGTCGCCTATCACGCCCGCTTGAGTCCATTCCTTTATATAGCGAAGGCCTTCGTAGGTGTGACCTTGGTTTCCCATTTGGGTCACCACGCCTGCCTTCGCCGCGGCTGCCTTGAGCTGACGCGCCTCCCAAATCGTACGCACGAGCGGCTTCTCACAGTAGACATGCTTTCCCTGAGCGAGCGCCCAGAGGGCGATTGGGTAATGCATATGGTCCGGTGTGGCAATCGATACCGCGTCGAACTTATCGCCCATCTTATCGAACATCACACGGTAGTCCCTAAACTTCGGTACATCCGGGTACTGGTCGTAGACCTCGGCAGCGCGGGCATCATCCACATCGCACAACGCAACAATGTTTTCATTCTGATAGCCTTCTACATGACTGCGGCCTCTTCCTCCCACGCCAATCACGGCAATATTGATTTTGCTATTGGGCGACACGCCGTTACCGGATGCCCAGCTAGGCAGAATCATAAAAGTGGACGCCGCCGCGCCGGTCTTCAAAAAGTTTCTTCTATTCATAAGGGGTGATTTTCAGCAAGTTAAGCGAATGATCTAGCTCTCATACCGGGAACTTATCGCAACTCCGAATTCGCTCATCGAGAACTATGCTTAGCACAATACTTATTTTAT
>JBCCZW010000015.1:0-17280 GCA_039186805.1 Verrucomicrobiota bacterium | reverse complement strand
GTAGGTCTCGCGAGGAGGATTTGATTACCTTTGACGGGAGTGATGCGGCGGAGAGCAGTTTCGATGGCGCGCCTTCTTCTGGGGAATCGGCTGCGGCTAAGGATGAGCTTCGATTTTTGCAGGAGGCTATGAATGAGTTGCCGGACCGCACTCGGATCGCATTGGAAATGAGAAGGTTTGGGGGGTACCGGTTGAAAGATATTGCGGAGAAACTCGGACTCTCCGTGACCTTCACTCACGAGCTCATCGCGGAAGGCATGGCCTATTGCCGTAAGAAAGTGATGAGGAAATGAATACGCTATCTGAGATATTTTACCGAAAATCCGATTTGGTCCATCGTCTAGTCATAGGGAAGGCGATGACTCCCGGCGCGCCAACCCTTCTTTCCCGAAATCGCGACTGTTGAAATGAGCCATACCGATAAAGAATACCACGTTTCGAAAGAAGCGGCGAAATGGCTGCTAGCTCTAGAGGAAGATCCAGAGAATGGAGAACTTTCGACTCGATTCGATGAGTGGCTTCAGGAGTCCCCAGAGCATGAGGCGGCTTGGTCAGACGCCTTGGGTATATATGATGATATCGGCAATACGGAGCCTGCTCATAGAGAGTATTGGGAGGAGTCGGAGGTTGCTCATTCTGAAGGCGAGGGAAGTGAGAAGCCCGAAAAATGGGGAAGGCGAAAGTTGTTGTATTTCTTTGCGAGCGCCGCGGCCGCCTGCCTTGCCTTTTTTGTTTGGCCATCGATTTCGTTGAAGCTAGAGGCCGACTATATCGCATCAACCGGAGAAAAGCTGACGCTTACTCTGGACGATGGGAGCGAGGTGGCTTTGGGGGGAAGAAGCGCGTTGAAGGTCGATTTTGATGGAAACGAGCGAAGGGTCGAACTCTTGCAGGGAGAAGCCTTTTTCGAGGTGAAGCCAGACGCAGAACGCCCCTTCAGCGTGGAGGCGGGGGATCTGCGAACAGTGGTTTTGGGCACCGCTTTTAACGTTCGCTTGAAGGAAGAGTCGGCTGCTGTTTCCGTCGAACAAGGACGAGTGAGCGTTCATCAAATAACGGATACAGCCGAGTTGGACTTTTTGGAAGCAGGAGAGTGGTTTGAGTTGGAGGCTTCGGGAAGAATCGAGAAAGGCAAAGTCGACTCTTCGGAGATAGGCCTTTGGCGCGAAGGGCGCATTCTTGCAAGGGATCGACCTTTGTCGGACGTAGTTGAAAGTTTGAGACGCTACTATTCGGGCGTGATCATTTTGCAAGGCGAAGCGCTGGGGCAGAAGCGGGTGACGGGCGTTTATAAAATCGACGATCCCGCAGCGGCCTTGCGAGCGTTGGCGAGTTCGGCAGGCGCTGAGGTCCGACAGGTTTCCCCTTGGGTCATCGTTGTTTCCAGCGAGTCTGTCGACTGAGATGGTGAGTGCTCTCAGGCTGCTAGAGTTTTTGTTCCGTTCGTTGTTATAAATTGAACATTCCTAAACTGTAGGTCGGTGCGCCGACCCGCCAATCATTATGGGCTGCCGGGTCATCGCCCCGGCCTACAATTGTTTAGTTTATGATGCTCTCTGGTATGAAAAAAATCCGATTTTACCGAAAAAGGAGTTTTGGGAGGCGTCCCCGTAATTGATGAGACAGAGTCTCGCTCGCATTTGGAGTGGGTCTTTGGTTCGCATCAAACCAGATCTCCCTCTCAATGAACAGAACTCAGATTTTGAAGATGAGTCCGCTCGCAGCGGCTCATAAGTCACTAATTGCCTTGATGCTTGCCTTGGCCTCTTTCGCCTTCGTGTCAGCTGTGGAAGCCCGGGTCCCAGGCAGCTCAACAGCATTAGCGAATACCTCGCCTAAGGACTTTGATATTAAGGCCCAATTGCTTTCCAAGGCACTGACCGATTTTGGTTTGCAATCGGGATTGCAGATTTCCGCCGAAGCTGAGTTTACCCGGGGGAAAACGTCAGAAGGAGTAAAGGGGCGGATGTCTTCGGCGGATGCATTGTCGCGCTTGCTCCAAGGGTCTGGGTTGAAATTTCGAGTTTCGGAGGAAGATACGATACTTGTGGAGGAGGTTGAAAGCGGGTCCAAGCGGGCGAGCTCGGCGTCTCAGGCGATTCAGTTGGCGAGCATCACGGTCAAAGGCGAGTTGCGCGAGCGTGATTTGCAAGATACTCAGACAAGTGTCGCAGTGATTCGTGGAGAGAAAATCGAGCGCCGTAGTGACGACAATTTTGAAGACGTCTTAGAGCGAACCGCGGGCATCTCGAATGCGAACGGAGACCTCACCCTTTCCATTCGAGGAGTAGAGCAAAACGGCCCGACTGGAGGGGGTGGAGCGGCGATTAACATCAAGGTCGACGGCGCAAGCATCACGGGAATAACGCGTATGAGCCTGGCCGACTTCTCGACTTGGGACTTAGAGCAGGTCGAAGTCCTGCGAGGTCCTCAGTCCACTCAATCAGGTCGCAATTCTATCGCAGGCGCGGTAGTCGTGCGGTCGAAAGATCCCGTTTACGATACCGAATTCAAAGCCCGGACCGAAGTGGCCAATGGGGGTACGTGGCAGGTGGCGGCAGCCGCGAATGCCCCCATTGTCGAGGGCAAAGTCGCCGTGCGCGTTGCCTTTGACGAGAGTCGGACTGATGGCTTCGTTACGGGCGTCAATGTGGCAGGCGATGAATACGACTCTGAAGAACGCGCCACCGTACGCGCTGCGATTCGACTGGACCCGACTGAGAGTCTCTCCGCCATCCTGAAATACACTCGCTTTGAGACGGTCGACGGCACGGGAGCGATCGACGCGGCTGAATTCCCAGATCGCCGGGTGACCTTCGCGACGGTTCAAGAGCGCAACGACATGGTGACGGATTCATTCAATCTACGGGCGAGCCTCGAACTGAGTGATCAATTTATTCTCGAGAGCGAAAGCAATTATTTCGAGAACGACACGCTCTTCATCGTTCCAATCGGAGCAGACAACAGCTTGGGCGAAGTGTTTGAACAGGAGCTTAAAGTGATCTATGAAGGAGAGCGCGTCCAAGCGGTAGTAGGGGCTTTTTACACGGATATTTCCACCAACAACGAACTGAGAGGAACCTTTGGAACTGCCTCCTTCTTCTTCGGTAACGAAGGTGATATTTCTAACTACGCTCTGTTTGGCGAAGCTGATATTGAGCTCGCCGAAGACCTCTTTTTGACCGCTGGCTTGCGCTACGATGAAGAGGAATTCGATAATTCAAGCTCAACCGAGTTTTTTGGCCCACTTACTGTGAGCGAAACGAGCGGGGAGTTCGATGCCTTATTGCCTAAGTTGGGAATCCGCCGACAGTTTGGCGAAGACAGGAGCCTTGGCTTCACCATTCAAAGAGGTTACCGAGCCGGTGGGGCAGGGCTTAACTTTTTTGGAATTCAATACGAATACGATCCTGAATACACGACGAACTATGAGCTCGCCTATCGATCCGAATTGCTCGAAGGACGCGTGACGCTCAACGCCAACGTGTTCTACACGGACTGGACCGACCAGCAGCTTTCCCAACAGCAGAGCGACGATCCGCTGGATACGATAACAGTGAATGCGGGAGAGTCTCGCCTCTTTGGCGGCGAGTTGGAGCTTCAGGCCTCGCCAAATGCGCGTACGGACGTGTTCGCTAGTCTTGCTTATGTGGATACGGAATTCACCGACTACGTAACCGATCTGGCGGACTACACTGGAAACGAGTTTCCCACGGCGCCCGCCTTTACGGCCTCGATAGGAGGGGAATACGCATTTGCTGAAGGATTCTTCGCGGCGGCCTCGGCGAGTTACACGGATGGCTCCTTCCGAGATATTCAGAATACCCCTGAGCTTCTCAACAACAGCCGTTTCCTTCTGGACGGGCGTCTAGGTTATAGAGCCGAAAGCTGGGAAGTCTTTGGCTATTTGACCAATGCTCTAGACGAGGACTACTGGAACCGCCGCGATACGGATGGCACACTCCGTCCGGGTGATCCCAGACAGTATGGCATTGTATTTAGCTATCGGCGCTAATCAGCTTTCTGGGAAATTCGGGATAATCTGCCAAGCTGCCTCACTCTGTCTAGCAATGCGGCAGGGACTTCACAACGAAGCGAGTCTTTACTCTCGCTTGGTTGCGGAAGATTGTGAATGAACCTCAATCTCATTATAGGGTTGAAAATCGGGTTCATGGTAGGAACGCTCTGGATTCAGGTGAATGAGCCAGAGTCAGATTACTTCTACGAGACCTACCGGAAGCCTTTGATAGGCTATGCCCAAGGTTTCGTGGATAATGCGCACTCGGCGGAAGACATTGTTCAAGAGGCTTTTGCGCGCTTTGCCGGCAAGAGCGTTTCCGAAACCATAGACAGCCCCGTAGCGTTTTTATACAGGGTGGTTCGCAATCTCGCCCTTGATTACCGCCGCCGATTTCAATTCGAGCAGCGACTGTTTTCGGACAAGGACATCGAAGCCGAGAAGGCGGATTCGAGCCGCATGAATCCAGCTCGCTCTGCAATGAGCAAGGAAGAGCTTTCGCAACTGAGGGCGGTTTTGTCCGAGTTGCCTGAGCGGACCCGCATTGCAGTGGAAATGCACCGCTGGGGAGGCTGCAAGCTTCGAGAAATCGCAGAGCATCTCGGGGTCTCGGTTTCCATGGCCCAGGTTTTGGTGCGAGATGGCGTGGCTCATTGCTACCGACGCATGCAGTTCTAGATGGGCGGGAAGAATTGATTGGAAAAAAGGCTGCGTTGTTCGTCGGATAACTTGAGCGTTGCGGCCATGCTATCAGTCGCTGAAAAATCTGAGCGTGTTTCCGAGTGCATAATACAAGACAGGAAATTGAGCGGGAAGCCGCCGATTGGTTAATTCTCTTAGCAGAGGATCCGGATGATCAGAGCACCCGTAATTCCTTTGAGGAGTGGTTGGGGAGGAGCTCTGAACATGAGCGCGTTTGGCAAGGGATGTCCCGATTAGGCAGTGGCTTGCAGGCCATTCGGCCATCGGAGAACGAAGAGACCTTGACTTATGAAACGCAATGCGTCCCTCCAAGAAGGAGATCCTTGAGACGGTTTGCTTGGGTTGGTGGACTCGCCTTGGCGGCGAGCCTTGCGATTGCTCTGATGCCTAGCTTTTTCCTTTGGCTGCGGTCTGATTCTATAACGAAGACGGCTGAGCTCAAAACGATTGCTCTTGAGGATAGAAGCGAAGTCGTGCTTGCGCCCGAAAGCGCGTTCGCTGCCGCTTTTATTTCTGAAGAACGGACGGTCGACCTAGTGGAGGGCAGGGCGTTTTTCGAAGTAGAGCCTGATGCGGAGCGCCCTTTTGTCGTGAGAGCTTCGGGGGTGCGTATTACAGTTTTGGGGACAGCATTCGAAGTAGAGCAGGATGAACGCAGCCTTTCGGTCGCCGTTACTCATGGCAGCGTTCTGGTCGAAGGTGGAGAGGGTTCCGAATTTGGATTCAAAGAAGAATTGGGAGCAGGGGATCGTTTGGTCGTCGATTTGGACTCATCGCGAATGAGTCGGGCGCCTATCGAAGTGGACGAAGTTGCAGAGTGGAGAGAAAAGCGCCTTACGGTTCACGATCGGCCCGTGCGCGAAGTTGTCGATGCCTTGAGACCCTTTCACTCGGGGCGGATCGTTTTAGACGAAGACTTCGAGCAAAAGAGAGTCACTGGGGTGTACCGTTTGGATGATCCCTTGCAGACCTTGCGCGGTATCGCGCGGGCCCATGATGGTTCGGTGCGGGTTGTTTCGCCGTGGCTCATCTTCGTGGGATCTGGGGATAGCTGATCGGCTTGTTTTTGGTAGGGCGTGATCGCCGAGCACGCCGTCTAGCTTGGTTTCCACAGTCGGGACTGCCCGGCGGTCGGTCCCTACCAAGAGGATACCTCCTCAGTATCGTAGATTAGACGAGGCAGAGTTTGGAAGCGGACTCGGTGTGGTAGCTGCGAGATTTTCTGCAGAAATTTTCAATTTCTATTGGAAAGTTTTTTGGGTCGTTCGTCTCGAATCTGAAGCGTTCCGAGACTGGTTCGCAATAATAAGCAGCAAACTACTTAAAGAAGATGATTCGAAAGAAAATCTCCGGAATGATTCCACAAATATTGCGCCTTGCTGGGCTCACTATCCTACTTGTGGCCGGGCCGGGTCTCAAGGCGCAGGAGCTTAAGACCTTTAGCTTGGAAGCGATGCCGTTGTCAGATGCGATTACTGAATTCGCCGAGCAGGCGGATATCGCGGTTTCGGTGAATCCTAGCCTCATATCAGGTAAGCGGGCCAATGCCCTAGCGGGGCGCATGACCGTGAATGCGGGTCTTGCGATTCTACTGGGCGGCACCGGACTTGAGTCCAGCATTGAAGACGGCATGCTAACCGTCTCTCAGGCATCGGGACGTTTTGATGAAAGAAGAACCGAAGGCCTCATTGATTTGGGTCGAATTGTTCTCAAAGGGGAATTGCAAGAACGGACGCTCCAGGAGTCTCAAACGAGCGCGGTTGTTTTCCTGGGTGATGATTTGGATGAGGAATTCAATGTGGATATCCGCGATTCGATTCAAAGGGCTGCGAATGCGGGGCGTTCTCAGCAGACGGCTGGCGGGTATGCGATCCGGGGCGTCTCTTCGCGGGGTCCGGGCCAAACCGTCAGCGGCAGTCTGTTGCTCGATGTAAATATAGATGGAGCCTCCGCTTCTGTCGATGAGGGCGGACAGCGTTCGACCTTGCCTAGCACTTGGGACCTTGAGCAGATCGAAATTCTTCGTGGCCCTCAATCCACGCAGCGTGGTAAGAATGCGCTCGCCGGAGCAATATATATAAGAAGCAAAGACCCGGAGTTCTACGACGAAGCAAAGGCGCGTGTCGACTTCGGTAGCTACAATGAATTCCGGCAAGCCTTCGCTGGAAATTATGAATTTATAGACGATAAACTGGCTGCTCGGATTTCCTTCGAAAATTACTCTTCAGATGGCGCTATGGAGGATTTGGATGGCAGCGAAGAGGATGTGGGTTTTCGCGATTCGCAGACGCTGCGTATGAAAACGCGCTATGCACCTTCCGAAAAGGTGGACGTTATACTCAGTCACAGCATTGCTGATTCTGCGATTTACGGTTTCGGCAATGGCGGTCAGGTGCAGGAATCCGAATTCCCGAATCGTCGTGTTCGAGGAGAAACGATCAATGCCGATCTCATCGAGACGACCACCACGAGCACAAACCTTCGCGGTTCAATCGAAGCCAGTACAGTTTGTACGCTTAATCGCTAAACGACTCTATACGACTATGAATCGCTCTCGGATCTTGATTATACAATTCAAGCAGCGGTTTTTTTAGGTAGCGAGGAATCGTTCACACAGGAGCTCAGAGCAAACTATTCAGGTGACCAAGCGAATGGCGTGATGGGACTCTACTTCTTTGATATTGAATCGGAGAATTCGGGCTTGGGCACGTTTTTCGGAATGCCATTCGCTAGCGTCGGGGCTCAAGACGTGCGGAATTATGCGGTATTTGGAGAATTGGAATATCAGTTCGGGGAGAACTGGACTGTCATCGCCGGCTCTCGATATGATTACGAAGAACGCGAGAACGGCAGCCAGTTTACGTTCACGGAAGAACTGCCAACTCCGACCATAACGGATACTAGTTACTCGGCCTTCTTGCCGAAATTAGCCGTCGTCTATAACTGGAGCGAAGACATGAGTACTGGCTTTACCATACAGAAAGGCTATAGGGCAGGGGGATCCTCGCAAAATGCGGGGGGAGATATTTCCGAATGGGATCCGGAGTTTACGACGAATTACGAGCTTTCTCATCGAAGCGTTCTCCTCGAAAATAAACTATCGGCTAATGCCAATATCTTTTTCACTCAATGGAAGGATATGATCTCTTCGATCAACCCTCGCGATCCCGTTACTGGAGATATAGACTTTCTGAGGAGTTTTACGACCAACGCTAGCGAGGCCGAGTACTATGGAGCAGAACTAGAGTTGCGTTACCAAGCTTCTGATTGGATAAGCATGTTTACAAGTATCGGATATCTACAGTCCGAATTCACGGATTTCGTGACAAACGAGACTGTATATACGGGGAATGAATTTCCCGATTCTCCCGAGTGGTCGGGCTCCATGGGAGCAGACTTGGAATTCGACAACGGCATCTTTGGCGATTTGGTTGTGAGCTATTCAGAGGCATCGTTTAATGATCAGTCGAATGACTTGAATTTTTCGGCCGAGAGTCACGTCCTCGTCGATTTGAGTTTGGGTTATAGAAAGGAATGGTGGAGCTTCCGCTTATATGCGCGCAACTTATTCGACCGCGATTTCGTTACGGGACGCAGAACGGCGACTACGATTTTCGTTAACGAACCCAGGGTGCTTGGGGCCAGTTTCAGCGCGTCTTACTGACGTGAGGCGCGAGACTTCAAGCGGGTGTCGCATCGGACCCTATAGGAACACTGGTTATTAGCTGATTCGCTTTACCCTGCGTGATTGAGGCGATCAGCGTTCTCGAGGAATCGAGCTCGAGGTGACGGGCAAGCTCAGCGACCAGCTCAGCATCTACGGTGGCTACAGCTTTCTCGATGCGGAAATCGTTGCCAGCACCGCAGGCGCTGTGGGCAACTCTCCACGTAGCGTGCCCGAGCATAAAGCGTCTATCTTCGTCGACTACACATTCAACGGCAGACTCGAGGCTTGGTCGTTGGGGATGGGATTAATTCACGTCGGCAAGCGTCCAGGCGATAACGATAATTCCTTCGAGATTCCGGGATACGAACGAGTCGATTTAACCCTAGGGTATCAGCGAGACCAATACAATTTCCGCGTTACTTGCGAAAACCTTTTCGATGAGGATTATCTAGCGGGTTCGATTCAGGCCTCCAGGATGACTCAAGGGCAAAAGCGCTTCATCACTTTTACGGTGGGTTTGGATCTTTGAGATATTGGTTCCCCCATCGCTTTTTGCGGTGACCGTGGGACTTAGGAAATTGAAACTAGTTTGTTTTGCAATGCTCTCGATAACAGGTCCCAAAACAGCTGGTGAGATTCGTTCGGCTCGGATTCTTTAACCTACCAGTTGTGGCAAGTCGAAGGCCTCTCGACCTTTGCTGCGCGTAGCGGATTGGCTTCGCGTGTCGGCGCCATAGAGATCGGAGTTTTGGAGTGTGTCTCTCGACTCAGCCCATTGGCCTCTGGAGGAGACTTTCAACTAATCTGCAGTTCTCTCAGGTCTTTTTGCTTCCTCTTGTTCACCCTCGGGCTTGCTCGCGATTTCTAGGTCGTCTTTTTCCAAACCGGTGATGATGCGGGCGCCGCGATTCCAGGTGAAGTAGGACCATACCCAATGGAAGAAGACTCCCAGTCGATTGCGAAACCCCATAAGGAAAAGAAGATGGACGACGAGCCAAAGCATCCAGGCGATCCAGCCGTTGCTTCGCCAACCGGAAACGTAAGAAACGGCGCTGCTGCGGCCGATGGTGGCCATGCTCCCTTTGTCGCGGTAGGCGTAGGGTTTCGGTTTGAGGCCTTTGCACTTGGAGAGGATATTCTTTGCTGCGTAGCGGCCCATTTGAGAAGCTGCAGGGGCTACCCCAGGGACGCGAACGCCTTTTACATCGGTGAGCGAGGCTAGGTCTCCAACTACGTAGGCATTGGGATGGCCGGGAATCGTGAGATCTGGCTCCACTAAAACGCGGCCGCCGCGATCAAGGGGAATATCGGGTATCTTTCGGACGAGGGGGTTTCCTTCGACTCCTGCGGCCCAGATCATGTTGGAACTCTCGATGCGGAGGTCTCCAGCGATGGCATATTCGCGACCGACTTCCTTTACGGGCGCGTTGAGGTGGATTGTGACTCCCATCTGCTCTAAGCGTTTGCGGGCGTAGTCCGATTGCTTCTCTGAGAACATCGGGAGGAGACGGGGCCCTGCTTCGATCAAGTGGATGTGAGCTTTGGAAGGGTCGATGCGGCGAAAATCGTTAGCGAGGACGCGTCGCGAAAGTTCAGCTACGGCTCCGGCAGTTTCGACGCCCGTGGGACCGCCTCCCACGACTACGAAGCTGAGTAGCTTGGCCCATTTGCTGGTATCCCGGGCGGTTTCCGCGCGCTCGAATGCGAGGAGGATGCGGCGCCGGATTTGGGTGGCTTCATCTAAGGTCTTGAGGCCGGGAGCGTTTTTTGCCCAATCGTTGCGGCCAAAGTATCCGGTTTGAGCGCCTAAGGCGATTATAAGGTAGTCATATGAAACGACACGGCCCCGCTTCAGGGCGACCTGGTTGGACGCTAGATCGATATCGGAGACTTCATCCATGATGGTGGTGACGTTCTCCTGTTTCGCGAGGATGTGACGTAGGGGTTGAGCGATGTAGGGCGCTGCGAGGGCGGCGGTTGCCACTTGGTAGAGCAGTGGTTGGAAGAGATGATGGTTCTGCCGGTCTACGAGAGTGACGTTTGCCGATTTGCGGCTGAAGGCTTGAGCGGCGGCGAGACCGCCAAACCCCCCTCCAAGAATGAGGATGCGTTGGTTTGAGTGCGACATGCGTGAGGATGGGAAGTAAGGAGCGTCCCTTGCGATATGACTAGGAGCATCGGCCGAGGAATACTCTGTAACCTTCTTGTGGATACATGAAGGTTTGGGCGATGAGTCCTAGTTCTTCGAAGGTTTCGACAAAGTCTACAGGATCGTAGTCGAAAAGCGCCCAAAAGGAGCTTTGCTTGCTCGTGGCGAGGGCACGTTCGGTCAGTTGAGCTTTGGCTCGCTCGAAGTCGACTGAGCGCAGATCGAGCGCGTTCTCGATGGTCGAGTCCATGTATTAGGCGAGCTTGTTGTCTGTTCGCCCGGTCATCTGGCTTGGATCGACCCATCTGCTGAATTGCTCTTCGGTGAGAAGCTCTAGCTTGAGAGCAGCTTCTTTGAGGGTGATGCCTTCGGCATGCGCTTTTTTAGCGATTTTTGCAGCGTTGTCGTATCCGATATGCGGATTCAATGCGGTGACGAGCATGAGGGAGTTGTTGAGATGCTCCTTTATTCGCGGAAGGTTGGGTTCGATACCGATGGCGCAGTGGTGAGTGAATGCGTGGCAGGCGTCTGCGATAAGGTTGGCCGACTGGAGAAAGGCGTTAATCATGACCGGCTTGTAGACGTTGAGCTCGAATTGTCCATTAGCTCCGGCGAACGCGATGGTCGTGTCGTTGCCTATGACTTGCGAGCAGACCATGGTGAGGGCTTCTACCTGGGTGGGATTGACCTTGCCAGGCATGATGGAGGAGCCTGGCTCGTTGGCGGGTATGCTGATTTCGCCAATGCCTGATCTGGGCCCTGAGGCGAGCATGCGAATGTCGCTCGCGATTTTGTGAAGGCTGACGGCGATCCGTTTGAGGGCTCCATGCGATTCCAAGATGGCGTCGTGGGCGGCGAGAGATTCGAATTTATTGGGTGCCGATACGAAAGGAAGCCCCGCCAATTCAGCGATACATGCGGCTACTTTTTCGGAGTAGCCTTCGGGCGTGTTGAGCCCGGTGCCGACAGCGGTCCCGCCGAGAGCAAGCTCGGAGAGGTGGGGAAGCGTGTTGCGGAGGGCGCTGAGGCCATGCTCCAGCTGGGATACGTAGCCCGAGAATTCCTGACCGAGGGTCAGGGGGGTGGCGTCCATCCAATGGGTGCGCCCGATTTTAACGACTTCGCTCATCGCCTTGGCCTTCTCTGCCAAGGTGTCTTTGAGCGTTTCGACTTTGGGAATGACTTTCTCGACTAGCGTTTTGTAGGCAGCGATGTGCATCGCCGTAGGAAAGGTGTCGTTGGAGGATTGGGATTTGTTGACGTCGTCGTTTGGGTGTATCAATCGCTCCCCTACGCCGAGTTCGTTTCCTTGCAGAACGTGGCAACGATTGGCGACTACTTCGTTGGCGTTCATGTTGGATTGGGTGCCGGAACCCGTTTGCCAGACGACGAGAGGGAAGTGATCGTCAAGGAGGCCTGAAATGATCTCGTCGCAAGCTTTGGCGATGAGGTCTGATTTGTCTTGAGGGAGGACGCCGAGCGATTGGTTGGTCAGCGCCGCCGCTTTTTTGAGGATTCCGAAGGCTCGTACGATTTCAATCGGCATGGACGCGGCGGGACCTATGGGGAAGTTGATGATGGAGCGTTGAGTTTGAGCGCCCCAGTATCTATCCGCCGGTACGTTGACCGGTCCCATAGAGTCTTTTTCGATACGATATTCCATTGGGATTAAATCGGCTGACTTCCGAACTGCTTGTAATGATGGCGACTATTCGACGATGAGCTTACCTTTCATGATGGCGTAGTGGCCTGGGAAGCTGCAGATGAAGTCGTAAGTGCCGGCTGCGGGAGCTTTGAAGGTGACGCTTGCGCTTTCGCCGCCGCCGATGAGTTTCGTGTGAGCGATAATTTCATCACCTTCAGGGATGTACTCATTGGCCGCTGCCGCCGCAGACTTGGCTCCAAATGCGGCGAGGTCGGTCCCTTGCTTGAGCAAAACGAAATTGTGACCCATAGACATCTTGGGAAGCTTGCCGGTATGTTTTAGGGTGAGGGTGACGTTCGACCCTGCAGGCGCGCGCAATTCAGTTTTGTCGAATTGCATCATATCGTTCGAACCAAGTTCGATGTTAACTGCGTCTGCGAGGAGCAGGGTTGATGCGCTTAGAATAGCAAACAATACGGTGAGTTTTTTCATAGTCGTTGTGTAAGGGTTGTTTCCTGATTTCCAATCTGATACCTTATCTAAAATTCTGTTTATTTTCTACCCCTAGAGGGAGGGAAAGCGCTCCGAGAAGGATTATTTGCAGGGGACCGCTGCGAGAGTGGCTGGCGCGGGTTGCTCGATGCGCGCGCTAAGTCATTGACTGGAGAGCTGGGGTTACGCCGCTGGGAGATTGAATTTTTGGGTCTCCGTTTGTTTCGGCTCGGGTAAATTTTCTGCGGCTGAGTCTCAATAACGACTCAAAGGCGGATATTGAGTCTCAATTGCTTCTAAATTTCATAAGTTAAAGTATATTAGTTACTTATGCATAATTTATGGATCAAGTTAGCTTGCTTGGTCTCAATAAGCAGGCTAGCTTTTAGTCGTTTTAATTGAGACTGTAATTGTGAATTTTTAAACCACTGACAATATGTTCATAATAAAGCCCGATCAATGCGTGATGTGCGATGCCTGCCGTCCGGTATGTCCTCGCAACGCGATTAGCGCTCACGAAACCGAGAAGACCTACGTCATCGATGGCGATCAATGCAATGATTGCTCGAACATGGGTGCCGTACGGTGCGTGCCGCAGTGCCCGACTGATGCGATTGTGAAAGGATAGGTCGAGTTATTCTGCGCCGAGGAATTCAGCCGCGAGTTCTCACGAGCTTCGCGGCTTTTCGCTGTTCGGGCGCGGGTTTGGCTGCTAAGCGGCAGATTCTTCGGCGAGGAATACAAGCGCTTGGCAGCGCGCGCTGCTGAACGCGCAGCTGCGGCGTTGCGACTCTTTCATGCAACCGTAAACGCGCCATCCGCAGACGCCTTTGCAAGGCAAGGGGAGAAGACCCATGAAGCCGAATACGTCGTCGAGAGGATAGCCGAGAGCGATGCCGATTTCATGCGGTATCTCACCGCTTTTTTCCCAGCGGTTCTTTAATTGATCTATAAAGGATTCGGCTTGGAGCGGATATTGATAGTGAAGTTGGGCTCCCATCACGCAGAATGGCGTCTCTTTGAGCACTTCTTGAAGACGATCCTCTCGGTAAACGATGAATTTCAGGATGCCATTGCTGACGCGGAGGGCGCGGAAATGGATGCCCCAATTTTCCGCGAGTCGCCCTAGACCTGTTTCGACCTCACTAGCGGTCATTTCAAGTTCCTCTAGATTCAACGCGAGCAGTTCGCCCGTTTTTTCGCTGAGAAGGACGCTGGAGGCGTTAAGAAATACCCAACGCTCGAATTGCTTTGCCTTTGCGCCCATCCCCGCCAGCTCACTCCGCCAAGGGAGGAAGCGAGCGAGTGTTGAATTGCTTTGCCAGGCGAGACTCATGTTTGTTGCGACTGAGTCTTATTTGCGTTGGAGAAGCTACGATAGCAAGGACGATTTTCAAATTCGCCAAATTTTGGAGAGTTTTTGAATAAGCGATCAGGGACGCTAGCCGTTGCTAGCTTTTGGCCGAAACAGGCAGGGCAGCATGGCGCTCAGGCTGATGAGGATCGTGAAAGCGGCGATTGCGAGGAGGGGTTCGCGGTGCGGAAGTTGGCGCCAAGCGGAGTAGGTAGCGATGGGGGTGTAGACCAGAACGACTTCGGTAAGGGCGACGCCTAGAGCGTAGAGGATAAGGGCCGGCTTCAGCGATGGCGCTTGCGAAAGCCAGCGGCGTTCGATGGCCCATGCAAATAGAGTTGGGGTAACGATGCCAAGGAAGACGAGATGCATGTAGCCAATTGCGGCGTAGCGATCTATCGCGAAGTGAACGAGACCTGGGAGACTGGCGGTGAATTGCATGCCGATTTTGGCGATGAAGAGGAGGAGAACGATGCGGGCGATCTTTCGAGAATGCCGAGAGTTCAGTCTAGAAATCAGCGTATTGATTTCTTGGTGACATCTAAAGAGGATTATGCAGGCGTAGATTTGACTGCTTGAGCCGAGGAGAGAGAGCCCGTTGATCCAAAGGCTTGAGCTAGCCCAGAGGGCAGATTGGAAAAGAGTAAAAATCGCGCCGCAGAGCAGCCAGGGGAAGGCTTTGGAGGCTTTGTCGATTAGAAGAGAATTTTTTGGAAGGACCTGGAGGCAAGCGGCGAGGAGAAAGAAGAGAAACCAGCCATTGTACTGGAAATGCATGTAAAAGTAGATGGAAAGCGTGTACCAAGGAGAATCGCGCATTTCGAGAGCGGCGAGGGGACCGAGAGCGAGAGGGCCGAGGTTCGACGCGAGCATGAATAGGATGCTGGCTAGAAGGTAGGGTCGTGCAGCATCCGTAGTGAAAGGCGACCTCCAGATTTTTCGAATCAGGAGGACAGAGCAGAGCAAATGCAGGGTGGTAAACGCGATACTCCAGGCGGCATAGCCTTGCAGTGGAAAAGCGATTAGCATACCGACATTGGCTACCTGAGCGACTAGGAATAGGCGGAAGTAAGCGGGGCGTTCAACTTCTCTAACGAAGAGGCCGAGCGCGATCGCGAAAAAGGCGTTGAAGACCCAAGCGAGAAAGGCGACATGGGAGTGGGCGTGGAGAAAATAGCTGTAGTTGAGTTTTGGCGACAGGAAATAGGGAAAGATGCGCAGTAGGGCGCCGATTGAAGCTGCGACTAAGAAGAAGACGAAGCCCGCTTGGAAAATGATCCTTTCTTGGCGATGTGAGTTGGGATTGAGCATCTTTAGCGGGTGCAGATAGTTGAATGCGAGGGCCGCAGGAGAGTCGAGTTTGGATTGGAATACGAGAGAGCTAAACTTCGAGCAGGATTTGGGGTACGTTTTCGAATAAACTTGAAATTGGTTCGATCCAGAATTCAGGGAGCGAGACGCCGTAGGGGTCGTCGGGGCGACAGTCGTGGGGCGTTCGCAGACGCCGGAATCCATCAGCTGGGAAAAGAAAGTTACTTCATAAAAAACTGATAGACAACATCCTATGCGATCTTGAGAGGAAATTCTAAAAATGATATTGCGTGTCAGTCTCAAAATGGCATCTCTTTTCGCAATAATTTGGTAGATCTACCAAAAATAGAGTTTCTGCTGATCGAGAAGCTGCTAGATCGGCTTATGAATGAAGAGGTTTTGAGTTATGAATGATACAGATAAGAAAGCGCTCCTAAGAAGAACGACTTTGCTGAGCGCGAGCTTGGCGGGTGTCTCATTTGCCAGTTGGACGACTGCTCAAGAGAGAGATCTCGCGACCTTAGAACTGGACGCATTGACGGTTTCGGCTCGGGTCTGGGAAGAGCCTGTGAAGGAAGTTCCCTTTTCGTTGAGCGCTTTTGAAGAGGCCGCTTTGAAAGACGGAATGATTGACGATTCGCGCGATCTGTTTCGGGCGACGCCTAATTTCAATTTCACGGACACAGGCTTGCCGGAGGCGAACCTGCTGAACATTCGGGGCATTGGCTCGTCGTCGACTTTTCTTTCTCCATCGGTGACTTACTATATCGACGGGGTACCGGTTCAACAGAGAGCCTTCGATCAGCGTTTTTTGGATACAAAGCGAGTAGAGGTTTTACGAGGTCCGCAAGGGACGCTTTGGGGGCAGAGTTCGCAAGCAGGCGCGGTGAGTTTCGTGACGGAAAATCCGACGGAAACGGTTCAGGGTAGGATAGCGGGCTCTTTGGGGAATTTCGATGCCTACACGCTTGAGGGAACTTTGAGTGGGCCGATCGCCGAGGGAGTTTCGGGACGTATCAATGTTCAGACTCATGGTCGGGATGGAGATATTCGAAATGCGACCTTTACTAGCCTGACTGAGTCAGTCGAAGAAGAGTCATTGCGGGAAACCGAATTGCTGGCGGCGAATGGAAAACTGCGTTTCGAAACAGGTGAAGACACTACGATTACGCTGTCCGGTCGATATGTGTCCGACGAGCAGCGGCCGACGACGGGTTTACTGGTAAACGGGAGCGATTTTCCGATCAACTCCTTAAATCCGATCCCCCTGAACGAGTTGGATTCAATGGGTATGGCTTTGCGGGTTGAAAGCGATTTGGGTGGTTCGAAGTTCGTATCCATTACTGGATACGAAAGCTATGACCTTCTGATGGAAGCGGATATTACAGACGGATTTATCGCGAATGCGAGCATGGGAGCTCCGCCGTTTTTCGTGGGGATGCTCAACAGTCTGCGGGTGATCGAGGAGGACTCGATTCAGTGGAGTCAGGAGGCGCGCTTGCAGGGCGAATCCGATAGCGGCTCGACTTGGGTGGTGGGCTTCAGCGCTTTGGATTCGAATTTCGATTCTTCGACCGATGTAACTAGCCCAGCCTTACCCAACGGCAAGTACGCGGCGAATATCGAGAAAACGAATACAGCTTTTTTTGGCGAAGCGACTATCCTGACGAGCGAGCGGACGCGTTTCATTGCAGGGGCGCGATTTAATAGGGAGAAAAGCGACTTTAGCGGAGCCTGGTCGGGGCGTTTGCCGCCGGCGGTTGATGCCTTCGATGAGGAGGGCAGCGTGGATGAAGAGTTCATAACGGGCCGTCTGGCGGCGAGTCACGACTTTAGCGATGAGCTGACCGGCTATGCGACTGTTGCTCGGGGATAAAAGGCAGGCGGTTTTCCATTCTTTAATCAAGCGGCGGCTTTCGGCGTATCTGCGACAGCGTTTCGC